>JAZLIJ010000203.1:0-7375 GCA_045617325.1 Fibrobacter sp. | reverse complement strand
ATTCGGGTATTTTCGAATACCTGAATTTGAACAAGCAATCAAGGCTAGTGCAATAAGAAAAAGAATGAATTTCATTTAAGCCTACAGTTTTTTAGGAATATAACAAATTCCCTGATTGCGAATACAGTGTGTTCGCAATTGCATCGTTGACTGCATAACGACAGTGTCTTGCAAATGATTCTCGCATAGATTATATTTTGGTTGAATTGCTAATCCCTATACGTAGGGCATCATAAATTCTCTGCTGCAAGTCGTGGGAGCGTGCCGTATTTGGCATCTCCGCAGAACCTGAAAGAGGAGGCGAGCCTCTTGACTGTGCACGTAGAGCTGGGAACAAAGGGGTTCCCTCAACATCTCTCATGAAAATAAGGAATGGAGTATCCGGCAGCGATGCCGTGTTTTCGCGTGTCAACGAAAAGTTTGTCCAGGAAATTCGAGGAATTATTGAGCAGTCCCGTCAGAACGCTGTTCGCAGCGTGGATTTTTGCCGAGTGCAGATGTACTGGAATATCGGTAAGCGTATCCAGGTTGAGGAGCAGAAGGGTAAGAAGCGTGCTGATTACGGATCTTTTCTGCTGAAAAATCTGTCAAAAAGGCTTGAACCTGAGTACGGAAGTGGATTTTCGTATCGTCAATTGGCTTTTTGTCGCAAGTTTTACACCCTTTATCCAATTGTGAACGCAGTGCGTTCACAATTGAACTGGACTCAATATCGCGATCTAATTCAGATAGAAGATCCAGACAAGCGCGAGTATTATGAGCTGGAGGCCATCAACAATGCGTGGACTAGCCGTGAACTTGAACGCCAGATTCACTCGCAGCTTTACGAGCGTCTACTCCTCAGCTCCGACAAGGAGAAGGTCCTGGCGGTAGCCCGTAAGCAGCGGATTCCTGAAACGCCCCAGGAGGTTATCAAGGACCCCATGGTTCTTGAATTCCTCGGTTTGGATAGGCAGCCCGAATACTACGAACGGGACCTGGAATCGGCCATTATTAATCACCTACAGCGTTTTTTGCTGGAGCTGGGCAACGGCTTTGCCTTTATCGCAAGACAGAAGAGGATTCTTCTGGAAGATGACGAATTTTTTGTGGATCTCGTGCTTTATAATCGTCTTCTTCGTTGCTTTGTGATTGTTGAAATCAAGACGGAAAAGGCGACGCATCAGGATCTTGGTCAGTTGCAGATGTATGTGAACTACTTTGATCGTATCGAAAAACTTCCCGTCGAGAACAGGACCATCGGAATTCTTCTTTGCGCGGGCAAGAACGATACCGCCGTGAAAATGACTCTGCCCGAAGACAACTCCACAATCCTCGCCAGTGAATACAAACTCTACATTCCTTCAAAGGAACAGCTGATTGCCGAAGTCAAGCAAATCCAGGAGAAAT
Source organism: Fibrobacter sp. (assembly GCA_045617325.1). GTDB lineage: Bacteria > Fibrobacterota > Fibrobacteria > Fibrobacterales > Fibrobacteraceae > Fibrobacter. The sequence continues at coordinate 5,986 of JAZLIJ010000203.1, read as the reverse complement.
TTGAAAATAGAGGGTGAAATGCAAAAAACTAAAACAACATTTGAAATAATGATGGATGATCCTAAGCAAATGATTTGCCGTTCTTTATCCATTCATCCAAGAATTTCATTTGCTCATCGGTGTGGAACCAGTGCCCAGGAAAGGGTTTCTCCGAAATTCGTTGCGATGTTCTTCTTTTCGCGGAGTTCATCTTCGGAAACGCCCGACCACATCATCATATCGCAAATCAACTTTTCCATATTCACCATGGGTGAAATGAAATAGGCCTTGGCGATGCGAGATGCGCCAAGGGACATCATTGAAAAGTATGCGCCGATGCTATTGGCGATAAGATAGACTTGATCAAAGCCTGTGGAGACGGAATCAAAGAATTTGATAAATTCGTCCTTGGCAGCCCAAGGAGTTTCTGCCTTGTAGTCAAAATCTAAGACTTCACAATCAGGAAACAGAGGCTTGTAATGTTCAGCTTCGTTAGCGCTGCCGCCCTTTCCGTGAATGTAGATTACGAGAGATTTCATAGCCTTTCCGTTCATAAGTCTAAATTTAGCTGTAAACAGTTAAAAAGTCGATATTTTGCTTTTATAAGTGCAATTTTATTAGAAGTTCAAGCAATAGTCAAATTAAATAAAGGTCAAATCTTTTTTATTGAAAACGCAATTGTTTGTTCGTCTTTTTGCAATAATGGAGTAGATTGGAAAGCGTAAAATTTTAATAAGTGTTAAACTATTGCTTTTGTATTACTAAAGTATTATATTTATACTGAGGTAAACGATGGAAACGACAGTCATTCAAACGCGTGTAGAAACTTCCTTGAAAAAGGAAGCTGAAGAATTTTTTCAGTCTGTTGGTCTTGATATGACCACTGCGATTAGGCTTTTTTTGAATCAGGTCTTAATCCAGAAAAAAATCCCGTTTGAGATTGAATCCAAGGAGTCGATCTCGAGAGCACAGGCATTGGAAAATTTTTATGCGATGCGTGCTGGTGCAAGGAACTTGCAGGAAATGTCCTTGGATGAAATCAATGCTGAAATTCAGTGCGTCAGGGAAAGAAGCAAGGCCAAGGCGTATAAGTGATTCTTGCGACGTTTGATACAAATGTCCTGGTTTCTGCTTTGATGGCACGTCGTGATGATTCCGCGACAGTTGTCGTTGTACGTATGATGCTTGAAGGCAAGATAGTTCCGTTGTACAACGAAGAAATTCTTGAAGAATATGGCGAGGTTCTAAGGCGCTCAAAGTTCCGTTTTCCAGAGCCACGCATTCAGTTCCTTTTGGAGTCTATCAAGACCTTCGGAATGAATGTGGATCGTCTTGAGACCGGAATGGTGCTGCCCGATATGGATGATCTCGTATTTTACGAAATTACGATGGGCAAGGCTGACGAAGATGCCTATTTGATAACCGGGAACATCAAGCATTTCCCCGAACAGTCAAATATTGTAACTCCGGCAGAAATGGTGGAGATTGTGAATTTAAGCTGAAGTGAAGTCGGCGACCATGGCGGTGACGAGGCCGATGGTGACATGAGGCCCACTCTGAAAAAGATGGTGACGGGGCTGACCATGTAGGCGAGGAACATCATGCAGAGAATGATGGTGGTGCTGACCATGCTCTTGCCCACGTCTCTGAAGGTGGCGAGAATGGATTCGCGGTAGTTGCCGCATCGTTCAAAGCAGAGCTTGGAATGGTTTACGAAATGGATGGTGTCGTCCACCGCAATGCCGATGGCCATAGGGATGACCATCATGGTCATCATGTCCATGCTGAAGGCGCATGCGCCCATGACGCCGCCAATCACAAGGATGGGAGCCACGTTGGGAATCATACCGATAAGACCTGTTTTGATGCTCATGAAGGAGGCAATCAAAAGCAGCGCAATTACTACGAAGGAGATGCAGACGGATTTGATTTCACCTTCCACCAGTTTGTTGTTCATGGAGGATTGTTCTACGGCGTAACCTTCTACGCCAACGTCTGCCTTGGGAAAATATTTGCGGACCAGAGTTTGTGCGCTATCAATGTCGATGTCCACCTGTTTGGAATTCCATTCCTTCAGTTCCACGTGAATGTAGGCCATGCTGAAATCATCGGTAACGCCACCTATCAGCGTTCGCCCCGACATGCAGCGCAAGGGCCTTGGCAAGATGCTTCTGGATTACGCCTTGGAACGCGCCCGCGGAATGGGCGCCGGATGCATCGCCATGTGCGGGAACATCCAGTTCTACGGCAAGTGCGGTTTTGTGCCGGCAATGTCCAAGGGAATCCGTTACGCCGACGATTCTGACAGCGACGCACCCTACTTCCTGATTCGGGAATTGACGCCTGGCTTTCTGGATGGCATCTGCGGAAGCTATCGCGATCCGGAGGCGTACTTCGTGAACGAAGCTGACGCCGATGAATTCGATAAGCAGTTCCCGCCCAAGGAAAAGAAGGTACTGCCCGGACAGCTGTTCTGATAGCATGAAGTAGCGCTAATAAAAATCAGGTTACCCCGGCACAATGTGGGGGTAACCTTTTTGCTATTTGATGAATGTCAAATGCGGGCCTTTGCGATTCCGGACTACGCGACCGTTTATATAGAAGCTGCGACCACCGTTGCGGAGGTTTAGATTGTTGCGCACCATGCGTTTGGCGATGGAGGTAGTGGAATCTGCAGGAAGATTCGGAGTTGCAAGGGTATCTGCGGGAAGTTCCGGAGTTGTAACAGAATCCGAAGGCTGTTCGGGCTGTAACGGGGTCGTTACGGAATCCTTTGCCGCAGTGTCCTTAGGGGTTTCGGGCGGTACCACCGTATCCTTGGGAGTTTCAGGAATAACGGGTTCCACATAGGCCTTGTATTCATAAGCGCCCAGATCCGGTGCCTTTCCTTCGTAGGGCAGTTTCACGTTGACGCCCTTGTCGATGAACTGGCTCTTGGGAGAGAGCTTGAGGAAATCCAGATCCGGTAAGCTGCCGTCAGCCTTGCGGGGGCCAAAGGCTCCGCCGAGAGGTTCCAGAGGCTTGCCCGTCACCGTCATGCTGGGATCATCGACGCTGATAAAATCTGCGTTTGTCGCCGTCAAATTCAAATTCCAGGTGTTGTATTCGCCGGCGGCATATTCACCGCCGATGTATGCAGTCTTGTTGGGGAATGCGATGTTGTTCTTCATGACATGAGCCTTGGTGCCTTTCAGAATAACACCATCAGTGCGGTTGTCGTTAGCGTCCCAGGTACTTGCCCACATGTTGAAAGCGGTGCCGTTCATATAGGCGGTGTTGTTCAACCAGTCGTTACCACCGCTGCTGTGGTTGGCGTAGAATCCAGAAGCCTTGTTCTTCCAGGCCACGCAATTTCTGATGGTGTGACGGATGCCTGTCTTGCTGCTACCCGCCTTGAAACCGTTACCGTTGCCGTCCTTGGGTTTGCCTGTTCCGTAATTGCTGTAGCCATGTCCCATGGCCCAACTGTTTTCAATAACTACAGGGAATTCCTGGCTAATGAAATCCCAGCCGTCGTCGCTGTTCCACCAGGCGCGGCAGCCAATGAACTTTGTGGTATCGCCAGAAGTCTGGTAGTGTACGCCAAAGCCGTCGGCGTTCTGGCCGTCGCCCTGACGCCCATTGGGATCGTAGTTGTCGTGGCTATCGCAGTTCAAGAACAGATGGCCGCCAGCGCTTCCTGTACCGCGCTCGTTGACGAAGAATCCGGAACCACCGTGATGATGGCTGTTGATCAATTCCAGGAAGATGTGCTTACTGCGGGAAATATAGACGCCAACGTTGGACTCGCCCTTCATGGGAACGTTCTTGAATTCAAGTCCCTTCAAGTGCAGGTACTGAGCCTGAATCAAGATGCCGTTGGTATAGCGGACGTTGTTGGTTCCGTTGGCAATGGGCATCTGGCTAAAGTCGAAAACCGGAGTTTCACCAGGATAGGCCAGGTAATGAATTCGATTGTTGTCGCTGGTTCCGCTCTTGGTCAAATGAATGCCCGCGAACATGTTGTCGTTCTTCACGTAGGTGGTGTCCTTGTGCATGTAAGTTCCGCCGCGGACCCACACCGTATCGCCGGCCACCACCTTGGTGTTGGCCTTATTCAAGGAGGCAAAGGGCTTGTCCTTGGAACCCGCATTTGCGTCATTGCCGTTAGGTGCCACGTAATAAACGGAAGCCATAGCAGACTGAGAAAGCAACGCAATGGCCGCCGCAGTCAATCCCATTTTCAAATTCATCTTAGCCATAATCACTCTCTTGAATTTTTTGAAGGAAAGGCGTAAGCCGCCTCCGAGATTTTCGAATTAGACTTACGCCCCTGTTTGGTGTCTGGTTTGGTGTAATTTCAGTTACTTGCTATAGACCTTAATACGAGAAGTGCCTCGTTGGATTTCGTTCTGTTCACGAGTTCCAACCGCACGACCATTCACATAGAATGTTCGTCCACCATAATGTTGACGAAGCAATTTGCGTGCACGTTCCAGACGGCGTGCAGCAATGCCATCAGTTCCTTCATCCTTTTCATCTGCAGGCGGAACGATTTCTTCGGGGATGGATGCTACCACAAACTGGATCTTGTCAATGTTGGGGCCGCCATCTGCAGTAGTGGAAGTCAGGGTGATGTTACTAATGCCGGCGGGCATCTTGAGAACTACATCCTTGGTGGTCCAGCCAGTCCATTCGCCTGTCGTGCCAAAGCTTTCGGACTTGATCTGTTCCACACCGTTGACAGCGATGCTTACGGGACGATCCTTGGTGGAACCGTTGGCGTAAGTGATACGGACCTTCTGTTCACCTTCCTTGCCTACACAGACCGGGATTGTGATGGAGGAACCCACGGCGTTTTCCAGGTTGGCGTAACCCTTGCCGGTGAAACCTGCGTGGGTACTTTCCAAAATGGTGTTATTGAATATTGCATTTTCAGCTTCGTAGTTCAGGGAATCCTTTGAAACGAACTTGAAGTTTGCACCGATATTCACTTCCTTGTTAAGAGAGGCTACGGTGTAATCCTTTGCAGTACCGCTATTGTCGCCGGTCCAGCCAGTGAATTCCCAACCTTCAAGAGGAACAGCGGTAAAGGTGACCTTGCTGCCTTCGGCAATTTCCTTACCTTCAATGCTCTGGGCGATGGTTCCGCCAGCTGCTGCCGTAGTCTTCACGGCGAACTTCTTTACAGCCTTGCCGCCAACCCAATCCGGAAGCGTTGCGTTGTACTGCTTTGCGATTGCAGCCAGTTCATCAAGGCGTGCATTTGCGGTGTACTTCTGGCCGTCACGATCGAACATGGGCTTGTTGCTATAGCGGGTGGGTTCCCAAACAAAAGTGCCCCAGCCAAGGTCGCCAAAGTCGTTCATAATGCCGTTAATCAGTTTGGTGCGATCGGCGGTATATTCGCAGCTCAACACCGGCTTTTTCTTCTTGGTCACAAGACCGAACATGTCGCGCCAATCCTGGCCATTATTGGTAGTACCATAGGTGGAACCGCAAATGGCATCGTAATCGATGTTGGCGTCAATCTTGCCGTACCAGCTTTCGAAACCACCGTCGGGACGGGGACGGCCGTGCTGCATCACGATCTTGATGGAAGGATCGATATCGCGAATAGCCTTTACACCGGAGTTGATAATGTTTGCAAATTCTGCAGTCTTGTTAATGGAAACGCCAGAAACTGCGGAGTTGATTTCGTTACCCACCTGAACCATGTCGGGGCGAAGGTCTGCCTTCATCAAGGCGTTCATGGTGGTCTTCACATGGTCATAGGCCAGCTTACCCATTTCGGCATTAGACTTTCCACTCCAGGATGCAGGCACGTACTGCTTACCGATAGAAGCCCAGGTATCGCTCATATGGAAATCCAGGAAGAAGCCCATGTTGTGGGCCTTGATACGTTTTGCAAGAGCGATGGTGTGTTCCAGGTCGCACCAGCAAACCTTGGAGTTTGCGCCGGAATAGCTTTCCGTAGCGTAGCCTACGCAGGAATTCACGAAGGTACGAAGTCGGAGGCCAAGCGGTC
>JAZLIJ010000202.1:0-1234 GCA_045617325.1 Fibrobacter sp. | reverse complement strand
TATAGGCATCTATACCAAATTGCATCGCAATTAGAGAACCGCCGTATGCCGAACGGCACGTACGGTGGTGTGAGAGGTCGGTAAACATGAAAGTAGGAGATAAACACCTGCGATTAGTGTTTACCTCCTACTCGATTTCGGGCTTTTCCCTTTTCCACCCAAAACGCCTTTCATTCCGTAACAAATGAGACTCTTTTCTTTTACATTTTCGGCCGAGATATTTTGCCACAGAAGGCAAATGAAAAACAACAGCACTCCTTCCTATGAATGATTTGCAACTTTTCCCTTATCTTTTATTTGTTCTATCTTCAAAAGGCCTTTGTTTTCCTTCTCTTAAAAAAAGTTCATTTTTGGGTTGACACGCGACCTCCTGTTTAATACTCATACTATTCGAACACTTTGGCAATAGGCAGGAGAGTGATTTCCGAAATCGTATGCCAACGTCCGAAGCCGTCTGACGGACGAAGACTGTGACAACGGACGGAGCAGCGAGGGCAGAAGCAAAAGCATGCTTTGATTATGCCGAGTCGTGACGGACGAAGACTGTGTCAACCCAAAAACAAACTTTTTTTAAGGAGAACGAAAAGAACCTTCTTTGCATCCGCAGCGTCCCGATATGCTCTCGGCACCAAAAGGGGTCCGTGACGGGTTCATTTTAAAAGTTTTTTGTGTGGCAGACAAGAAAAAACACGAAGATTTGGATTGTTAGAGAAAAAAGCGTATATTTGCGGTGGAAAATTGTTTCATCAAATTAGGAAAGAGCAGACTTATGGCACAAGACAAGTATGTACGCTTCGACTGGGCGGCAAAGAAAATTTTACGCGACAAGTCAAACTTCGCCATCTTGGAGGGACTCTGCACGGTGCTCCTGCAAGAGCCTGTGCACATCATCGAGCTGCTGGAAAGCGAAAGCAACCAGCAGGACCCGACGGACAAGTTCAACCGCGTGGACATCAAGGCCCGGAACAGCAAGGACGAGATTATCCTCGTAGAGATACAGCTGACGCGCGAGCTCTACTACCTGGAGCGCATTCTCTATGGCGTGGCCAAAGCCATCACGGAGCATATACGGTTAGGAAACAAATACGATCAAGTCAAGAAAGTCTATTCCATCAGCATTCTCTACTTCGACCTCGGGAAGGGCGAGGACTACGTCTATCGCGGGCAGACACGGTTCGTCGGACTCACCAAGCACGACGAGCTGCAGGTGACGACCAAGGAAAAGGATGTCATC
>JAZLIJ010000201.1:0-5864 GCA_045617325.1 Fibrobacter sp. | reverse complement strand
CGCCTTCTGAGCGAGAAGAGTCATCAACCGTCGATTTTCAGCCCAAAGTGCGGCCCTCTCCGCAACAAATTTTTTGCGTTCCTCAGCGCGCCCTTCCTCGCGCCCTTCCATGCGCCCTTCCTCGCGAGCTACATAGGCGGCAATTTCTACATCGTCCTTCATATGTTCTCCTGTACTGCAGATGCAAATCAGGCTTTTTGAGCAAGAAGAGCCATCAATCGTCGATTTTCAGCCCAAAGCGCAGCCCTCTCCGCAAAAAACTTCCTGCGCTCCTCAGCACGTCCTTCTTCGCGCCCTTCTTCGCGAGCTACATAGGCGGCAATTTCAACATCGTCCTTCATATGTTCTCCTGCTTTGATGAATACCTCTGGGGAAAATCTACTCAATTCAGCCATCCTCTGCAAGCGGGCGAATTTTTCGTCGCCGACGAAGCCGGAAAAGTCCGCATTGCGGTTAATTGCGTCAATCGCGCGTAGCCACTGCGCCAGTTGGCTATTGTCGCTTGCGTACTCCGTATTCGCATGCGCGAGGAACTTGTCCACCTCGACAATGGTGATCGACTGCTGGGTGCTAAAGACGTTGAACTCGTCATCCACGAAGCGCACCGTATGGCAGTACTTCTTCGAAATTTTCCACGGCAAGTAGTCGAACATCTGGAAACTGATGAGATTCAGGTTCTCCATCTTGTCGTAAAATTCCCCATCCTTGAGCATGTCCCCTACTTGGCGTGCCACGTAAAAAAGGAGCCTGTTGTAGTAGAAATTTCCACCCACATGCTGGAACTCGACACCGATGCGGTCGCCGGGCTGCCTTTTCCCGTCAATGTCCGGCCGCGACTGCGTCAAGAGAATATCCTCCTCGATGACCTTGTAGAGCGGCTTTCCGCTGACGACCGGATTCTCGATGCGCGGCGAGGTGATGCATTCGCAGCCGGTGAAACCGAGCGTCGCGTTCACCAGGTCCGTAATCAGCGTCGGATCGTCCTTATTGGCGAGAATTTCCTTCACATACGGGTCGCTGTAAATATAGACGTACTTGTACATCCTCTCGTATTCCCCGATGATTCCGCGAATGTCTCCGCCGCTTTTTTTCGCGTCGTAAATTTCCGTCAAAAATTCATTCATCTGTTCTCGTGTCATATTCATTTAGGCGGCGGGTATCGGTTGCGTCAAATTTTCGCTTCAAATTCGCGCCAGGCGACATGCATCCGCGAAGTAAAAACCGAGTCTCGCCATTCCACGTCCGCTGCGTGCGGATTTACGAGATACACAACATGAGCATCCATTATATTACACGGATTTTTGCCGAAAAAATTCCGTTTTTCGAGGTAAAAAGATGTTTACGAATTAAAAGATAGGCTGTAGATTGCTTTTGTTCTGAAAATTAGCGAAATGACAAAGCCCCCATTAATCGGATAGAACGTCTATTTCGAGTTGCTCCGCCTGTGCAGAAAAAAATTAAACAGAACGTCTTTTAAACGGAAAAGGAACTACTGGCTTTCACTTTGGGATTCGCGAAGTGGACTGACCGGCTGAAACCAAATGATAAGTCACCCTCGCGAATGGACCTCGCTACCCTCGCAAAGGCGGGGACTAACCTCTCGTTTGAAAAATTTCTATATTCCATGACATATAAAGAGTTTTTGCTCTTGTTCTTGGCTAGAAATCTCGACAATTTCACGACACTGAGAATGGGGCGACACTCACGTCTGCGATAGGTTACCTATCGCATCGTTCTGCTACATTGGTCCCCTGGTCTGTATGGGCTCCATTGCGCAGCGCGGCCTTTTTGGGGCGCCTATGGCGTCCATTGCTGGTTTGTGCTTAGGAATCATCCGCGGCATGGAACTCGCAAAATTTTAGGGGCGTGGGTTGTTTGCGCTTATTTGTGTCGGGCTGTCGAGAGCCTCTAGCTAGTAGGTGCATTCAATTCCACGCCTTTTTTCCAAAAAAATTGCAGGGGAATGCTCGGCAAGAGAAGAAATTCTTGGTGAGTTTTGCTCTTGTTCTTAGCTAGAAATCTCGACAGTTTCAAACACAAGGAATAAGACGATACTCGCAAGAGCCTGTGGATGCCATGGGCGCATTGTACCCTGGGCGGACTGTACCCAGCGGGTATGTTCCGTCGCTTTCGTGCGTGCGCGCAAGGCGTTTTTGGCGTGTGGTCGGCGCTTGGAACGTTGACCGGCGGGTCTTGTTTTTGAATTGGAACGTCTCGATTCTGGGCGAGGTGCAGCAATGCTCCCCGCCTTTTTTGTGCCGCCCGAAACCTGCGCAAATTGCCGTCGCGAAAATCGCTGACAGCGCCGCAGACTAATCCGTTCGCCGGAACCGCTCAAAAATCGCGCTCGGAACATCGCTCCCGAATGAGGGTGAACTCGTTCACTTTCAACTCGAGGAGCGAGAGACATACATGGCGGGCCGAGACGCAAAGTCTGAGAAGAAAAATGCAAACGAAAGCAACAGTCTTATAAAACAGTTGCGAATTTATTTGGATGGTGTGCATTTTGATGAGGATGTTGCTGTGCTTAGCCATTACTTGTCTTTGCAGGGAACGAAGCAAGGCTTGATGTATAAAAAGATTCTTGAAGAAAATGGCCTGAGTTTGAAGAATCTTCCGAATAAAGATGAATTTTTAAAAAAATTTGCGCAATATCCACCAAAGAGAAATATTGCCTTTTCGTTTATAGACTTATTTGCTGGTATTGGCGGATTTCGTTTGGCAATGCAAGAACATGGCGGTGAATGTGTTTTTACTAGTGAATGGGATACTTCGGCAAAACAAACTTATTCTGCAAATTATGCCGATGTCCCTTTTGGAGACATAACAAAAATCGATCCGAAGTCAATTCCTGATTTTGATGTATTGACGGGTGGTTTTCCTTGCCAACCATTTAGTTCCATAGGTAAACGCGAAGGCTTTGAGCACAAAACTCAAGGAACTTTGTTCTTTTATATTGCCAACATTATAAAAAATAAGCAGCCAAAGGCTTTTCTTTTGGAAAATGTTCCTGGGTTAGTGAGTCATAATGACGGAAAAACACTTGAAATTATTTTGGACACTTTGAAAAAAGAACTGAATTATGAAGTGTTTACCAAAGTGCTGAATAGTGCTGATTATAAAGTACCTCAGGAACGGAAGCGTCTTTATTTTGTTGGATTTAGAAAGGATTTGAATATCTCAGATTTCGATTTTCCGAAGACTTGTGATGAACGCGTTGGTATAGGACGTTTTGTTGAAAAAAATGCAGAAGGACCGTCTATCTCTGAACGTCTTCAAAAATCTTATATCTATAAAAAAGATGATGGTCATCCTGAAGTGATTGATTCTAATTCCGATTTTCCTGTAAAAACTTTATGTGCTTCTTATCATAAAATTCAACGAATTACAGGGACTTTTGTAAAGGGTGGAAAAACCGGATTACGCTTGCTTACTGAAAATGAATGTAAGGCTATTATGGGCTTCCCGAAAGAATTTAAAGTTCCTGTTTCGAGAACGCAGATGTACCATCAGTTTGGAAATTCTGTTGCTGTTCCTGTGGTTACGGCAATAACTGAGAAAATTGTGGAAAAGTTGGGGGTGTAAAATGGCTAATGTTAAAGACATTATATCAAGTATTTTCAGAAAATACGCAAATGAAGAACTGTCTCCCGAGTTCATTCGTGATGAATCAAATGAAGTTTGCGATATTCTTGAAATTCCAAGAATTGGAGATCCTGGACGAACCGCTCGCGAATTTGCTGAAAAAGGTTATGTTTCCAAATATAACGGCATATGTAAATATACACCAAATGCAATAAGGCTAGCTTTGAAAGATGAATTTGAATCGTATGAATATGTTTATGATTTTGCAGATTTTGAAAATAAGGTTCAAAAGCATAGTCAGAAAAAACTTAATGATTTGCTAGTTCAGATAAAGAAAATTATTGAGAATGCCCCTGATAAAAGACAACATATTGAAAATGAATTAAATTTAAGGAATTCCTTGCAAACGTCAAGTTTAATATTTCCTTTAGTAGATGAAGATGAATTTGTTAGAGGATTGACTGATGAACAAATATTGGATAAACTCGCTGAACGTTTAAAGGATGAACACGATAAGTATAAAGTCAAAGGTTATCCATTTTTTGGTTTTAAGTACGGGCATATAATAGCTAAGCAAGGCTTAAGCATAAATAAAATTGTTAAGAAAACGTGTTCTTTATCAGGTGATATAAGGGAGTCTTTGCATTCGCTTATTCGTCATGGAGTGGCTGTATTTAAATTTGCATCGAGAGAAGGGTGTCTTGGAGATGCAACGGTTTTAAATGTAAATACTGATACTGTTGATTATCAGATGGTGGAATCGGATGCTGAATCAATGGACAAATTGTCTATTCCTCCCTTCTCCCCCTCTCAAATCATCTACTACGGCGTCCCAGGCAGTGGCAAAAGCAACAAAATCAAGGAATTGCTGAAGAATGTTCCTGACGAGAGGAAAGAACGCGTCGTATTCCATCCGGAATACACGAATGCAGATTTTGTTGGTCAGATTCTTCCGGTCGTCCATGATGGCGTTGATTACAAGTTTACTCCGGGACCGTTCACGAAAATGGTGGCGAAGGCGTACAAGTCTTTGGCCAGCGAAAATCCGGAACAGTTTTATCTTGTGATTGAAGAAATCAATCGCGGAAATGCCGCTGCGATTTTTGGCGATGTTTTCCAGCTGCTCGATCGCATCAAACCGGGCGAAACGGATTCTTCTCTTGGAAACAATTCCACTTATACGGAATGGTGGAGCCAATACTTTGTTTACAACGAAGACATCAATAGCAAGATTTTAGAAATCGCTGGTGCATCAGAACTTAAGATGGGTTCCGTAATCTTTACGAAGGACTCCGGCATCCGTCTTCCGCCAAACCTCAACATCCTCGCTACGATGAACACTAGCGACCAGAACGTCTTCACGCTTGACAACGCTTTCCAGCGCCGCTTTGATATGGAACTTGTTCGCAATGAATTCGAAAAAGGCGATGTCGATGGCTTCAAAGATGCCGCCATCAGGGACCAGCATGATGCTTGCATCGAAGGTACGGACTGCACTTGGGGCGATTTCTGGGAAAAGATTAATGCAAAAATAGTCTCGCTCAACCGCGGCCTTGCAAGCACCGAAGATAAGCGACTCGGCCCATGGTTCGTGTGCAGCGTCGCTGGCGATTCTGCTGCCACCCCGCGCAAAATTCCTGCAAAGGTTTTCGCCGAAAAAGTCCTCAAGTATCTTTGGGATGATGCGTTCAAGTTCAAGCGTCCCCAGGTTTTCGCCGAAGGTCTTACGAGCCTTGAACAAGTTGTCAAAAAATTCGAGGAAGCGCCGGCTGGCAATTTGGAAAAGCTGAAAGCCATTTTCAAGGAATATTAGTCCTTCGAAGAGGCTTCTTGACGATTGTGCCTAGGAATTCCAAGTGAATTGGAAAAGGCTTGTTAAAAACGGGACTATCCCAAAAGGAATCGCCCCGTTTTCATTTTACGCATCTTTCAAAGCAAGGACTTCTGCTTCTGTAAGTTTAGAAGCTTGTGCAATTTCTGCAACAGAAAGTTTCCCAAGATCAAGCATTGCCTTCGCGATGACATATTTGGCTTCTTGAAATCCTTCTGCCACGCCTTCTTTCCGACCTTCTTCCCGGCCTTCCCTTTTCCCTTGCAGGTAGGAGCCCTGCTTTTCATAAAGCATGTCTGTCATATTATCTACCTCTCCTGAAACTCCGTGCTTTAGCACGGGAAAGTGGCTTCGCCACTTGATAGTTGAAGGATGTCTTTTTCGATGAAACTTCGCAACTTTAGTTGCGCTAAAGTTTCACGAAAGAAGACCAAGAGTAAAAGTTCAT
>JAZLIJ010000200.1:0-10487 GCA_045617325.1 Fibrobacter sp. | reverse complement strand
GTGTGGATTCGCGGCGGCGTCTACGATTTGCACGATACGGTTTATTACAAGAGATACCACATGACGGCGGGCATCCTTTTGACCGCAAGCGGCGAAAGCGACGACAACCGCATCCATTATTTGGCATACCCCGGCGAACGTCCGATTTTTGACGGCAGCAATCTCCCGATTGGCCAAGGCCACAGCCACAGCGACGCAGGCGTCATCGACAGCGTAACCTACACTTCACCCATTGTGATTTCTGCAAAGTACCTGCACTTGAAAGGCTTCGACGTCCGGGGCGTCCCCATGAAGCACAATTCGAATTCGGGTATTTTCCTTTACGCGAGCAAACACATTTTTTTGGAGCAAATTGACAGCCACCACAACGCGGGCCCTGGAATTTTCATCAATGACGGAGCCTCCGACGGCGGCGGGCATTTGATTTTGAACTGCGATGCGCACGACAACTACGACCCTACGGGCCGCCAGGGCGACGGTGAAAATGCCGACGGCTTCGGCGTGCATTACCAGGAAGTGGGCGACGGCGACACCACCAGGTTCATCGGGTGCCGCGCCTGGTGGAACAGCGACGACGGCTTCGACTTCATCAACCAGGAATTCCCCGTGGTCGTGGAAAACTGCTATGCGGCTCTCAACGGCTACAGCAATTACGGGACCAACAGCCCGAAAAACGGAAACGGTTACGGCATCAAGATGGGCGAAAGCATCTATGGTGGCGGGCATCATACCATCAAGTATTGCGTGGCCTGGAAAAACAAGTCCAGCGGCTTTTACGCAAACTACACCGGCTCCGGAAGCAAGTGGTACAACAATACTTCTTACATGAACGGTGAACGCGCCTTCAACATGGCGTCCACGAATTACGATGCGCAAGGCAACAGGCTCGCTGGCCTCGCCGCTTTGACGGGCGACAATGCGCACGTGCTCAAAAACAACATCGCATTCCCCATGAATTCGCTTTCGCAGGTCGGGACATGCTCCGTCGGCACGAATCCCGATTTCCACGACGAAGCGTGTCCAGGGGATTACAACAACAACTGGAACCTGAAACTCGATTTGACGGAAGACGACTTCTTGAGTCTCGACGACCCGAGTTTGACGACAACGGGCAAGGACCTTTCAACGATTCCGGGAATACTTGGCCCGCGCAATGCTGACGGAAGCCTCCCTTATTCGGAATTCCTGCGACTCAAGAAAGGGAGCCGCGCGATTGACGTAGGCGAAGATTTGGGATTTGAATTTGAAGGCGACGCACCGGACCTAGGCGCGTTTGAATACGGCGTGCCCGTGAGTTCCGCAGCAGCATCTAGCAGTTCTGAGGTGGCGCCGAACAGTTCCGCGGAAACGCCCGCCAGTTCTTCGAGCGGCACGACGTCCATTGCGATGAAGTTTGTAAATTCGGCGGTGGCGCAAAAAGCGGCGAGCGTATTCGACTTGCAAGGCCGCTACCTAGGCAATTTGCACGCAGAACAACTCCGCAGCGGGAATGTGGTTGAAGCAGTGCGCGTACAATTCAGGAACCCTGGTGTATACTTAGTGCGATACGGAAATGAATTGCAAAAAGTAAACGTACCATAGTTTTTCAGTTTAATTTACAATCCTGCCACAACACTTTTTATATTTGAGGCCGCTTCCGCAAGGACATGGATCGTTACGTCCTACCTTTGCTGAATTTTTAGTAACAGTCGTCAAGTTCTGCAATACACTCGTACTATCCGAAGAATTTCCGTAAGTAACCCAAAGTCTAGCCTTGTTATTCAATTCCATAATCGCACTGATAATAGGGGTGATTTCATCCAAATCAATCTTGGTGAATCCAATTTGCAGGCGATATCTTTCAATAATGGAAGAAGGGTGTTCGAAAGCCATGCGTAAATCATCCAAGAAACACAACGCATCCATTTCGGCCACAATAGGATTATCAGAATTCTTTCTAAAATGGTCACGAACCATTTTGAATTCGTCAAGATTTTCGTTAATATCATCAACGTAGTTCTGCCACTCCACAAATTCACTATCGGTAGGTTTGTAAGGATTATGCTGTTTGCGTCCTTCGATAATATATTCCATGGCCTCCGAGGTTTCTACACTCCAATTGCACACGCACAAACCGTAGCTTACAAAGTAGCGAGTAAACAAGCAGCATTCATTAATCGCAGATTTTCCTTTACTTATAGTCAAAAGGCTATCCCTGTGATTCACATTCCACTTACTTATGATTGTCTCAGGATTGCATATACCATATAAATTAGCAAACACTTTGCAATAATCGTGAAAGCCAGCCATGGAGCGGTCTGCGTCCTCAACAATTTTAAAAAACTCGTCGGGGACAACTAACTTCAAATTATCTTCATCCGTTCCGAAAAGGAACATCATTCCTATAGATAAATTCTGTTCTACGAACTTGAATATTCTTTTATCCATATTAGGCAAGTTAAATTCCGAAGGCTTTTTTCCAGGAAAAAAATTTTTCATAACCCAGCGAGTTCTTGGATTCTCCTAGCCACAAATCACCAAAAAGAGAATACTCAAATTCCCCGGAATATCTTACAAAGCTCTCAAAAATATTCGGGAGCCTTTTTTCAAGCACTTCAATGCACTCCGCCTTACGCATATTTTCTTCGCAGGCTTTTTCCTTTTCCATTTCAGGAGTCGTACAAAAAAGAATATCACGAACAAATTCCACCTTTTGTGCATTCAGTAGCTTTGCAAGGTTTGTTGAAGGAATCTGTTCTTTATGGATGCAATTAGTCGCATGAAGCAGACGAGTGCGGAAATATTTGGGCAGGGACAAAATATTCATTGTTACATTTTCTTTTTAAATCAAATATAAAAATTCTCCCTCCAACAAACAGAAGCAAGAAGTCAAATACTTTTTCATTTCTTGGAAGGGCCGATTTGCGCGGCGACGATTGCCGCCATCATAAGCGCACAGCCAAGAAGTTCACGAGCGGTCAAATGTTCGCCAAGAACCGCCCAGCCAGAAAGCACCGCGAATACGGATTCCAGGCTCATCAGCAGCGAAGCGACTGTCGGCTTGAGTTTGTTCTGCGCGATAATCTGGAGCGTGTACGCCACACCCGTCGATAAAACAGCCGCATACAAAAGTGGAATCCAGGCACTCCAATGCGAATAGGCAGAAACCGCCTGCGCAACGCCCGCGAACGAGAACTTCAAATCGACAAAGACCATCGGGATAATCGTAAGCACCGCGCACACGAAAAACTGCACGCAAGAAAGTCGCACGCCATCCACATCGGAAACAAATTTATCCACAATCAAAATCTGGATGGCAAACGCAAGCGCACACAATAGAGAAATTCCATCCGAAAGTTCAATCGTAAAGTCACCCTTGATGCACAAGAGGAAAAGCCCCATAAGCGTCACCGCGACGCAAAGCCAAATCTTGAGCGAATTATTCTTGTGCAAGAAAACGCCAAGCACCGGCACAAGCACAATGTAACACGCCGTCAGGAATCCGGACTTCCCGGCAGACGTCCCCAGGAAAATCCCTACCTGCTGCAAGTTCATCGCAAAAAACAGCGCAATCCCGCAAAGCGTCCCCGCCTTCCACAGGCGCTTTTTATCCGCAGCGGTCTTCGGCCTGCGCGGGGACATTTTCAAGCAGTCAAGCGCCTTGAACACAAGCACCAAAAAAGCAGACCCCACAAAATTGCGGACGCACGTAAACACGAACGGCCCGGCGACATTCCCCTCCACCTGCGCCACAAACGCCGACCCCCAAATGAATGCCGTCAGAACAAGGAGGAGACTGTAACCGAGATTCGCCATAAAATAAGCCTTTGCGCCATATATAGCAATAAAAATCTCCCCGAAGCTAGTGAACTTCGGGGAGACGTTATTTAATTGGTTTTGCTAGATTCCCAATCAGGTCGGGGACGGCAATTTTTACAAGCACATTGCCATATAAGGAGGAATACAAATTATCCCGTCCTTCCTTTTGGCGTAGGCTTTCGGATGGATAATGTAACAGCAGCCTATTTTCTTCCCGAATTTTTTCTTGAAATCAAACAGCGATGTCGTGGTATAATTTTTAGCAGACTTGACTTCTATCGGGAAAACTTTGAACTTCGTCTTGCTTTCGTTGGATAACAAAAAATCAATTTCCATGGAGTTCCTGTGACTTTTCCTATCGTATTCCGTATAAAAAAAAGCTTACGTCCCTTGGAATAGAGCATTTGCGAAATCACATTTTCATAAAGCATGCCTTCATTCAAAGACAGCCTGCCGTTCATGATATTTTGATAAAGTTCCTCCGACGCAATTTCATTTTCGCTAAAGGCGTGGCTCACCAAGAGCCCCGTATCCCCCATGTAGCACTTCAACAATCTTTTTTGATACATTATTAAAATCAACCAAAACGAAAGAACGATACTCTCTTTCGCCCAGGCGCTTGGCAATAGTAGATTTTCCGACTCGGCGAGCACCTTCTATCAGCATGGCTGTTTTGCTACTGGGTTCTCGTTTCCACTCCAGAAGTTTTTCACAAGCCTTTCTTTGAATTTCCATAGAAACCTCGAATCTCCGATTAAGGTAATGCGCAGAGTAAAATACAACCAAAAATAAGGCTATACGCAAAGTAAAACAGTGAAAAAGGTGTAGAAATCCCCGAAGCTTGTGAACTTCGGGGAAAACGCTTACCCAAACAAATCAAGGTTATACAGTTTTTAAATACTCGCTGCAACAAGGAACAAAGCCGAAATACAAAAAGAAATCGTAAAATAGAACCTTTGAGAATTCGCTAAATAACCTATTTCATAATTTCCAGCCGATAATGCGGGCGCACCTCCTATTCGAATTGAAGCTCCATATTCAAAACCAGTTTTCGTTTCCCAACCAACTTCAGGCCCTATGGTAAGTGAAGCATACATCGTTTTAAAAAGATATCGTAAATTCGGTTGAAAAAAGAATCCATACTGGTGGTTATCATAATCATATATCATTCGAATGCGATTCGTCCACATCAACACATGTGTTGGTTCCCAAAAAAACGACAGCATAGTATCTGGTTTAGCCGTTTCATAAATAACGCTTGACAATCCGAATATCATATCCGCACCAGCAGAAAACATTCCACGTCCACCACCAACCGCTACTCCCCATAATCTCGGATAAAAGCCTTCTGGATATAAAAAAGAGAAGATTCCCTTTTTGTTTGCGTATGCAAATTTACAAGAAGCCAAACTATCAAGAACTATCGTTTCTTTGTCTACCGAATCCTGCGGCACGGTAACATTTTCTGCCAAAGAAACACTCGGCAGAAAAAGGACCAAAGCGACAATCAAATTCCAAATAAACTTCATAGTTTTAGGAATATATAAAAATTCCCCCTGAAGAGTATGCTCTTCGGGGAGTTACCATTATTTCTTTCTCGCATCGTACTTTACTTTTTTATCGCATAAAGCCATGCCAAAATCAAAGTAGGATTCCGGAGGGAAGCCAAAAATTTCGGAAAGTTTTTGCGCCATTCTGCGAGAAACAGAACGCTTGCCACGCTCTATTTCAGAAAGATTCTGCGTTGATATTTCAAGCTTTTCGGAAAGCACCTTTTGCGACCAGCCGCGCAGTTCGCGATCTGCACGGATAGCCTTACCGGGCGTCATCCCCTCCGCAATTTTATTCATCACAGGAGAATCATCCAAATCGATAAATTCATCACTATCGGAAACTTCAACAGACGGAAACTAAGCCGATTTACCTTCGCCGCTATCCCGGAGTTTTGGTCGGTCGCCTAGGGACGAATATTGAATTTGCCAAACAAGGTTTTGGCTCTGCAGTAATGGACTTCATCAAGGCTTGGTTCCGTAGCGACGAAAACAAGACCGGTTGCCGGTTTATCATCGTTGATGCAATCAATAAACCGGAAGTCATCCATTATTATCAGAAAAACAATTTCAAATTCCTTTATAGTTCCGAAATTAACGAAGCAAGGGCTCTTGGAATCAATGTAAAAATGCTGGGCGAAAAACCTTTGCACACGCGTCTGATGTATTTTGATTTGATTGATATTAAATAAAAACAAGAATTGTAAAGCGACGTTATCCTTCCTCGTCCAGTTCCGATTCGTACTTGTTTTCCACCATCATCGCCAGCTCCAGTTCTTCGTTAAACTGTTCCAACTGGCTAAGAGCCACATTGTCCAAGTCAAAACTGACAAAGGCGGGAACCCCGTCCTCGCTCATGTTGGCGAGCAGGTTCAAGATGCGCTTGCGACGCCAGCGGGGCATGTCGGTAATGGGGTATTCGTGGAGTCGTTCCAAGAAGGATCCGGGACAGTAGTCCATCGCTTCCGAAAGTTTTTCCTTGAGCATCTTGCGGTACTTGTCAACTTCGTCCTTTTTGCCTACCCGCGGAAGCTTGCGTATGCCGGGCTCGATGCCTTCCAGCACGAAACTGTCCATTGCAAAGGATACCGAGTCGAAGGTTTTTTCGCCCCTGCGCAGGAATAACCAGCACGTTGTAGAATTTCCTTCGGAATCGGTGTAGGTGACGGTCCCTCGCCTGATGTGGCGTTCGTTGCCGACAACCTGGTCCATGGGCACGTCACGCCCGTTAATCTCAAATGTCACCTTGAAATTTTTTGTAGGAAACTTCTTGACAATGTATTCCCGAATGTAATCCGGGAGCCACTGGTGCTTGAACAGGTTCAGCATTTAAGCCTCCTTCTGTTTGGCTTTGTATTCTTCAAGTTCCAGCGTATGAACCACGTCTTCTATGGGGAGGCATTCGTCTTCGATCTCTCCCAAGCCCGCATTTGAATTCTGGATAGCGGCCACCAACGCATTCCCAAAGGAGACTGCCTTCAAATCTGCCTTCGTAGAGTGTGCCTCAAATTGGTGACCGCACGAGCCGCAGGTCATGGCAATGTTCTTTACCCCCGAAAGAGGACTCCCGCCACCTCCAGTGCAATATGCCGTTCCACGGCATTCGGGACATTCCGTTTGAAATAGCGGATTTTCCCATAAGCGGAGTAACCCTCCCAAGAACGCCACCGGAACATTCCACTCACCCGTATAAGCAAGTCCAAAACGGATTCCGTCTATGTGGCAACGGGCCATCTTGATATCGGCAAAAATACGATCCCTGTTGCGAATGAACAGGGGGACGCTTTCGCGAAGAAGTCGCTCGTGGCGTTCCTTACGAGCCTTGTAGATGTCGGCAATGGCCCGTTCTTCCATGTGTAACGCTTGCTGGTCATCGCTGACGCTCGGCATTTCGTGATGTTCCATATAAAGAATCCTTTTTTTGTTGGAAGTCCATTCATAAATCGTTCTTAAGAAACAATTTGTAAAAGGAATGCGGCATTATAGAAGTTTTTAACGGTATTTATGGGGTTTCGTAGAATGCGTGGTGTCTGCTTTTATCAGGATTCCTTCACTAAGGTTCACTAGCCCTTGAATCCAAGTATAATGGATTACGCTGTGGGCGTCCAGCAGGCTGTCAACTGTGGCACGGGGAACATTGGTAAAGTCGAATGGGCGGCACCCAGACTCGATCCGCTTCTCAAAATCAACCAACGAATCGCCATTTTCTTCAAACTTATTTGTGATTTCGAACTCTGTATTTTCCCAAGTAATAAAACCGTCGGGACAACGGGAAGTGTATTCCGCCGAAGCTGCTTCGCGTTCCCGGCATATTTCAAAAACCAGCTGCGTAATGCACATGGATACGAAAATACCCACGCTCACCCAAAACCAGGAATTGTCTAGTGTCGCTTTCAAAAGCCGTTTCATGCAGTAGTCCCCCATTTTTAGACAGAAACCTATTTTATATCGTCAGTTGTAGAGGGAATGTAAAAAGTCCCAAACCTCATTAAAAATTTCCACTTTTGGGGAAAATCACCATGCTATTTGGGGCAAAAATCAAAATTATTGGCCAAAATCCGTGAAAATAATGTAAAATTTCCAAAATCGCACAACTAAAATTCGAATTTTATTGTATTTTTACAGAAAAGCAAGGATATTCAATGGATTATATTGAAAGAAAATTGTATTTACAGCAACTCATTGATAGTAAGGACAATGGGGAAATAAAAATAGTGACTGGACCAAGACGTTCAGGCAAGTCGTGGCTCCTGAAAAAGATTTACCGCGATTATCTCCTTTCCACGGGCGTCAAGGACGACAACATCATCATTGTTTCGCTGGACACCGACGACGAAAACTCACAAGAAGAATTGACCGAACGCGCAACGCTCAAGGATTACATTTATAAGCAGGTAAAGACATCGACAGAGCGCTACTACATATTCCTTGACGAAATTCAGTTGGTCGACGGTTTTGAAAAACTGGTCAACGGCCTGAATGCCAAGGACAACTTCGATGTCTATATCACAGGAAGCAACTCAAAATTCCTCTCTAGTGATATCAATACCATCTTCAGAGGAAGGGGCGTCGAGATACGTGTCTTTCCGCTAACATTTAACGAGTTTATTGCCAACCGAACCGAAAGCGACACGGATCTTTGGAAGGAATTCTACACCTATGGAGGAATGCCGGGTTTACTGTTCCAGAAGACTCCTACACAAAAAGCCGCTTATCTGAACAGGCTGTGGAACAAGACCTATATCGATGACTGCATTGAACGCAACCACATCAGGGACAAGGCCGCCTTCGAATCAATGGTAAAGGCGCTCTGTTCTTCAATAGGATCTCTCACCAATCCAAGCCGCATCAAGAATATTCTCCAAAGCAAGCTCCATGTAAATCTAAGTCTCGACACAATTCAAGGCTATCTCGAAGCGCTTGAACAGGCATACCTTTTTGAAGGTGCAGAAAGGTTCAACATCAAGGGCAACAAGTATTACGGATCTATCAAAAAATACTATTCGGTCGACGTGGGTCTCCGTAACGCAAAATTGAACTTCAGGCAGCAGGAAATCAACCACATTATGGAAAATATCATCTACAACGAGCTCCGCGCACGCGGGTTTATGGTAGATGTAGGCGTGATTGAAGGACGCACACAAAAAGACGGCAAAAGTGAATACGTTCAATACGAAATAGATTTTATCGCTACAAATGGAATGCGCAAATGCTATATACAGTCCGCATTCGAAATGATTGATTCTGAAAAGAGCGAACAAGAAAAAAGATCCCTAAAAAAAATCGATGATTCTTTCCTTAAAATTGTGATAGTCGGTTCAGATGTTGCCCCCTATACCGACGAGAATGGTTTCCTGATTACAGGAATCATCGACTTTTTGAAAACTGGTGCCGACAAGCTTATGGATTAGGCAAGCCATTTTTTCTAAAAAAGAAAAGAACCTATTTTTAAAGTTCTTTTAAAAACGCAGCAAAACCGTCTTTGATAAGAACTTTTATTCTTGGATCGGAACTATTTTCCTGTTTAAGTTTGCTTATAAGCCGGAGTTATAAGAAGGCTTAGTTAGTAGGCAGTAGGAAATAGACGGTAGACAGTGATGGATGCCGTCTGCGAGATTGTCATCCCCGCTATACGATACTAGGCAACTTGTTGCCATAGTAGAGTTATCCTCTTTGAGGAGAAGGCGGGGATCTCCCTTAAAAAAATTACCCCGGCTCTAACGAGTCGGGGCCTTCTTGTTTAAACCGATATGATTGAATCATTTCAATGCATTTTGTCAGCATCAATCCTTTACGCAGCGAACTGAATATCTATCCCCCCATTCAGCATAATCGCCAAAGTCGCCGCTACGAGCACCAAATACAACATAGCGTTCTTTGTATCTATCATTTAGCCAAAAACGTGTATCTCCATTGCGATTTTTCCTATTATCTTCCAATATGAAACCCGCAGGAAGCAAAGAAAAATCGTATGCATCTGTAGCGTTGGGCCATACTCTAAAACTTTTTGCCTGCAACGCAAATAACGAATTGTTTACAGACTTAAAGAGATTTATCCATTCAGTAGAGTCTGGCAAATGCCAACCATTAGGACAAACATTTTTTGATTCATCCCGTGTATATAGTCGGCCATCAGTATTACAATACTCACTGCATTTACCGCCATTTGTTTCATAGCCCATATTTTCAGCCATCCAAGTTTGATTACCGATTTTCACTGCACGATAGATTTTATTATCCCTAAAATCTTTAAAATAGAAGTATTTGGGATTAACTTTTCCCTTAACAAATTTCCCTTTTTCAAATTTCAAATCTTTGGTGTTGACATCCTTTGTAAAATGCCAGGAATCACCCAAACAAGTGTACAGGGATTGATATTCTTTCTTCTGGTTACCAGCATCACACAAACCCAATCCCTTTTCGGGTTCGTAAGCATCACGGAAATTTCCTATTTTTTTATCACAAACAATAGTACGCGTTGAGTCTATCCAACTTTTTGAGGCATCGTAACTATGTGTGGAGGGGTTGGGAGGAGTCTAAGCAGCATTTTCAAGTCTCTCCCACGGAAGGCTGACAGCGAAGCACCCGCATTTCAGCCTTATCATATCAAGCATGTTCTGTATGTTTCTGAACCCGTAC
>JAZLIJ010000199.1:0-61964 GCA_045617325.1 Fibrobacter sp. | reverse complement strand
GAGCGTCGCGGCCAAGGTGGACGCTTTCAGCGTCCATGGCTGCGCTCACAAATAATCATAAACGAGTTTACGATTGCTTGATTCGCTTGCGCATTGTTGCTTGGACTCCTGTCCTCGCGCCTGTCCTCGCTTGACGGGGATGACGGGGATGACCGGGATGACCGAGACCAGCATTGAACGCCGTAGGCGTTCGCAGCTGCGGTTATGAAATGCCAAAATGCAAGCATTTTGCCGCTTCATAACCTTGCATGCTGTTGGCTCGGGGGATTGTGCAATGAACACAAATGCGTAGGTCGAGCGTCGCGATCATGCGTCTGCTGGATCCCGAATCAAGTTCGGGAAGACTGTCCCCGTGCGAGTCCACGGAAAAACGCTCAAATCACAACTACTGCGTATTTCCAGGCGCATAAATTCGCCCCCTTCCCAATTTCCTATTCACTCTTCCCTATTCACTATTCCCTAAACTCTACTTCACCAAACTAATTTTCACATTCTTTATCCAGAAAGTGCGTTCCGACTTTCCGAGATTCAGTTCAAATCGAGTAAACGGATCCGTCGTCTCCGGAACAAACTCAATTTCTACCGTTTGCGGTTTCGTTCCAACCTGCACATGTTCCTGGAAACCAATCGTCTCATAACGAATGTACGTTCCAAGGCGTGCCGTAATCAGCCCTTTCACATTCGACCAGATTGTAAATTCGCATTTGTACTTATGATTCGCTACAACAGGAATGTTTTCATGCATCAACTGGACACTGTACGAATACATGCTTCCACGCGTCACTTTCACCTGCATCACGTTGGAATCTTTTTCCTTCACAATGGTCGTGTCAGCAGCACCATTCAACTGCGTCAACAAAATCCAATCGTCATTCTTCAGTGAAAAGTCTCCATTAGAAACGAGATTGCCTTCAAAGGAATTGGACACTTCATTCAAGATATCCTCGACGTATCCTATATCAGAATTTCCCTTGGCATAAAGGACTTCATACCGCATCGCCTGGAAGCTCGATGCAAAACGCTCGTTCAAAGCATTCCACACCTCAATATTTTTTTCATTACTGATATGAATTATTCCATCTTCGTCCGCTTCTGCTTTAGACAAATCCACATCATCAATAAAGCGACGGACCCTGAAGTTCACAAACAAACTAGCTACAGAATCATCTACATCTATTTGGGAATAATGATAACGCAACGAAAGAATTTGGAAATTGGAAAGTGCATATTCAAAAGGCACATACTTTTTTCCATTAAAAATCCGTCCACGGATAAAGTTATCATGCCCAACCTGGAACGAAACACCAATTTCTTTCAAGCGCCCTTCGGTCTGCAAATCGATATTCTTGAAGGTTTCATCAATCATATCGCTTTGGGCAAACGAAACAGGAATCGTCGATGTTGGCGTATCCTCATACGGCCAAAGTAACAAGCCCAGTTCCTGATCCACAGAAACACCCACGTAAAAACTGCAGAACGACCGCACTTCCGTCAAAGTCAAATTCAGAGAATCAATCAGCATCGGCTCGTTTGCAGACGCAGACTTTTTCAGCGATACCTGCTTGACTTCGGAATAATCCACAGAAAAACCGGCCTTGAACGCAAGCCCCGGATTGCCAATTTCAATGCCAGCAGAATTATCGTGCTCGGAACATCCGCCAAGCAGGAACAAGCTCAGAGCAATGCAAACAAAAGAAATTGAAAGACGCATCATACTCCTCGGGTGATGGGAAACAGCTGGATGTTGATTTGCACAACATCTTCAGCCTCTCCAGCCTTTGCAGAGAAATCTAGCAGTTCTTTACGCATCAGTTGCAAATGTTTTTTCAAATTGGGGAAATCTTCGCGCTTAATTCCAAAAGTGAGCGCAGAAAAGTCTCTCTGCGGCGCAGGAAGTGACGAAAGCATGTCGGCGGAAAGCTTCAGCATCTGGCAATGGTAGAGTTTCACCATCATATCCTGAACTTCGTCATCCGTGGTAATCAGGGGGTCTCGCTGGCGAAAACCGTTCGCCGTCTTCACCAAAAGTCCAAGTTCCAGAAGCAGTTTGAAGGATTCAGCAACCTGCGCAGGCGTTACAAGCCCATACAATCGCTTCGAAACCCAGTCAGGAATCGGACGGAAATTCTTGAGAGAAACCATTTCGAGAATGACAGAATGGTGCCATTCCCTAAAAATGCGCAACTGCGCCTTTTCCATCTTGTGCAGTTTTGAGCGCGGCGACGCCTTCAGAAGCTGGCTATAGAAAACCTGCTTGTCTACATCGTTCTGCGCCTGGTTGAAAAACACGAGACTTTCAAAATAGGCGGCACGCTGATTTTCCAGTCCGAGACCATGAATCAGCTTGACCACCGTATTCTTCGTAATATTTCGCTTGCCGTCAATCGTCAGTTTCAAATGAGCATGGCTCGAAAGCCCCGCCTTTTCAGCAAAGAAACGCAAACTGAAGGCTGGAACAGTCTTCTTCTTGTATTCGTAATAATCCCTAAGATACACGCGGTAATTCGTGTACTGCAGAACATCCGGTTCCGCGATTTTCTTTTCTCCCGAGTCCATTTCTGTATCCATAGTTACAAAAATAGAAGTCTAGAAGTACAAAAGCATTACGATAGGAAATGTTTATCGTATACTCAAGTAAACATTCTGGGAAATCTTCAGAATTTAAAAGTCCCTGGCGAGGAGAGCAAAACGGATATGGTCCTCAAATTTTCCATTCAGGAATTCCAGTTCACGCGAGATTCCCTCTTCACGAAACTTCGCACGTTTTGCAACAGCGGCACTCTTCGGATTGTCCACCGAGGCGGTCAGCTCCAGGCGGTTCAGTCCGAGCGAGAACATTTTGCTAGACACAAGCTGCAATGCCTCCGTCGCAAGTCCGCGCCCCGTAAAGCGTTCTCCAAGCCAGTAGCTGACACTCGCCGAGCGATGCGCCCACTGCACCCAACCGACAACGATGCAACCGGCAATAGCGCAACCATTTCCCTGCTTTTCAAAAATACCCCAACAGGCGCCATTCGCCATCTCGGCCTGCATGTTCCAGGAATCGATTCTTGCAAAGAGATTCTCCTCAGAATTGCATTCAGACGGCCACGGCAAGTGACGGTTCAGGAACTCACGGCTTTCATCAACCACACGATAAAGCGACGGCACATCCGCCTCGTCCAGTGAGCGCAGCAATACGCGTTCGCCGATAATTTCGTCAACAGGAATTTCTTCTAGCATTTTTTTAGTGGTTGGTGGTTAGTGGTTGGTAAGCAGGTTTGTTGATACAAGATGCAAATTTAATGAAGAGTGAAAGACGAAGACTGTTTATAGGACCAATTTCTCATAATTCATAACTCATAACTCATAATTCATTAAAAGTGGTTGGTAAGTAAAAATTTAGCGTTTATCCGCCATCTCAATATTTCGCTGTAAATTTGAGAGACAGAAACCCAGCTTATTCAACAAACGAAAAACCCGATAGCGAACTACCGGGTCTTTCAGTGCGGATGAAAGGACTTGAACCTTCATGCCCTTGCAGGCACTAGAACCTGAATCTAGCGTGTCTACCAGTTCCACCACATCCGCGTGGTGCACCAAATTTTGAAAAAAATCAGCAATTTGTCAAGGGGGTAAAAAGAATTAAGCCCCTTTACTTTAAATTCACCGCTTCGCGAATCCAATCTAAACGACCATTTCGCCAATACGACCAATCATGCTCGCCAGCGGGGTCAAACCGCAACTCGCAGTCCACCCGCACACCCTTGCAAAATTCCGTTATCCACGGGACAGTCACATCCGACGGGTAGAGCCGGTCACTCCCCCCCTGCAAAAAACGCCACCGCCCCTTCTGTAGCTTACCTTCCGAAGCAAGCGGCAAAGCCTCTCCAAAAACAGCCCCGTAGGTGCTTACCAAAAGCCGGTCCCTCACTTCGCGTTTTCCCTGCAAAGAATACATGACAACACCAATGCCGCCATCCGACACACCGACAAGCGACACCTGCTCCACATTCATCTTGCCACGAGCGGCCACAGAATCCAGAGCCCCATCGACAACTTGCATCATGGCAGGAACGCCCCAGTGATTCGCCTTGCATGCAGAAACACTCACGACCACCACCCGAGGATAAAGCTTCGAAAAATCATCCCCGGCGACAAGCCCCTTGGTGCAATTCGAACTCGTCATGCCTCCATGAAACCACACCACCACAGGAAGCGTTTTCTTCAGCTTTTGCGAGGGCCACCAAACGCCGACTTCGCTTTTCGTCGATCCGTCCGGCAAAGAAACCGTCAACGAATCCGTCGCAGCGCAGCACAAACTCGCCAATACAAGAATTAGAACAAAGCGAAAGCTACCCACAAACTTCACAGACAAGCCCTTATACTAAGCGACTTTTCTCCGGAGAAGCCCCAAAAAGCAGAATACACCACCCACAATTGCAAGAGAACCGACAACCATTTCACCCATGCGACACCAGCGCTTCTGGTAATCCTCGGATAAGACCTCCGGGTCTAAAATCCAGTCCGCAGAAGCCATCCCTTTCACAATAAAGCGATCGCCGACTCGCGCCGCCAGAATTTCAAGAGGAATGTCATTCACATTTGCAGCGGCAAAACTGAACCGTTCCGACATTTCATCAAGAATTTCCTTCGATGCATACAGCACAAAAGTGCTATTGTCATCACCATTTATTTGGAAAAAAGTCTTGTCAAAAAAAGGAATGTCACTTCCGCCAAAAAGGCTCGGAATAGCAGCATAGCTTACTTTTCCAAACAGCAAATGATAATCTTCGACATCAAAGCTCTTCAAAAGAGGCCTCATGTACGAAAAAATCCACAACGAAAGAAAAATAAACAACAAGCCAAAATTGAAAAAGCCCGGTCTACGAGTTTTAAAAAACGGAATCATCAAAGAACCTGCTATTGTCTAAATCTGAACATATAGAAGAACGTGGAGAGCAAAAGCACCAGCGCAAAAAAGTAGAAGAACATCGGAATCTTCGACTTGAGAACCATTTCGTTCATATTCTGCAACTGGAAAAAATGCAAGAATTCATCACTACTGGCAAGTGTCACATCATTATCAAAGTTACTCCAGGCAGCGCACATTTCCACATTATCCTGAAGCAAACGACGGACGCCGGCAGCAAGCGAATCAGGCACTCCATCAAGACTTTCAAGCACAACAGGAACCCCCGCCCTCGCGGAATCCAGTTTCAGCCATACCTCCGAAATCCAAGGATATTCCAGCCCCTTGAGACGCGCCCCCACTTTAGCATATTCACTTTGCCACGCCATGCGAGCGGACAAGTATCGACGCATACTGGAAATCTTGCCAAGCACCTTCTTTTCAAAACGTTCCACGTCTTCTATTTGCGGAACCGCATTGTGCGAAGCTTCTAACTTGTGCACATCGGCAGAAAAGGAGACGGCCATTTCGCTTACGGTTATCGTCTGAGCTATCACGACAGAGGAATCAACGGAACTTCCCATGCGCACACGCTCCATGGAACGCATCAGCATCGTCTCCGCATACTGGTACTCGGACATAGCCTTCATATACTGCGCATAAAGCGGTACCTGCGTCTTTTGCGAGACATAGAAAAGAGCCGTCATGCCAAGTGTTGTCACAAAGGCAAGCCAAACCCATGGCGACTTGAGCCTCTTTAATATCAGCTCGGATGTTTTCATATTATTTTCTTCTACCACACCAAGAAATTACCTTTTTTCTACTTTAGCATCAATGAGACATTCCTGTTTGTACACATTTTTAGGCATTTTCGCCTTCATCTGCGGCTGTACCGTCGAGCACGCCGAGGAACAAATTCTCGCAACCCACTCGAACGGCCTTAAAAAGACGTCCATCTGGGTCTACCCCGACGGTACTGTCCTCAAGCGGAACGAATGGTACAACGACGGCATCAAGGAATTCGAAATTCCGTACAAGAACAACGTACCGCACGGGACATTCAAGCGCTGGACCGGCTTTGGCGACATAGCCCTGATAGGCGAATACAAGAACGGCAAGCGCGAAGGCACTTGGACTAGCTACTACACGGATAAATTAAACACACGTAAAAAGGAAGCCGAACGGTACTACGAGGACGACCACGCCATCGGCGACTGGATCGGTTGGCACTTCAACGGCACGAAAGCCTTCGAGGAGCACTACAACGAAAAAGGCGACACCATCGGCGTATGGAAAAAATGGGACGAGAACGGGACGCTGATTGAAGAAAACTCCTGCTTCGAGACAAACAAAAAAGGATATTTCAAGAAGTTCGCGAGGAACTGCAAGATTCTTGAATACCACGAATGCTACTTTGGGCAACGCGTAGGCGATTACAGACTCTACTACGAAACTTTCGGAGCCCCCGACACGACAGGGAAAACCTGCAATACAGCAAAAATCAAGGAAGAGGGCGTCAGTGAAGAATGCGGAGGTCAAAATCCGCAAGTATTCTACAGGGCAGACGGCTCCGTCATAAAGAAAATCGAATACATCGACAAAGACGACTGCGGATTCACCCCGTCCCGCGTCTCGTGGCTTGACGAGCATGGCAACCTGCTAAGGGAAACCATCTTCAAGAATCACACTTACAATTTCGGATACGATGGTGTCACCTACGGCTTATGCGAAGGTCTCGCCAATCTTTTCTGCGCAGAAACATCATACGTCCAGTACGGGAACCCCTACGGCACCCTGGACAGCAGCACATTGAGCATGAAGGACGCATTCAAGCAGAGCATCGGCAGGTACAAGGCGAATGTCCGCTACATCAAGCCGAACCACAAGCTGCTTTACGAGGAATTCTGGGACATGGACAGCACTTCAAAATACAAAGGTCCCGTCCTCCTTGTGAGCCGCAGCTTCTATCCCGACAGCATGGGCGGGAAAATGGCGAGCGAAGGCTTCTGGAAAACCGACAGCGACGGCAAAAGTAAGCGCAACGGCATCTTACGCAACTGGTACCCGAGCGGCATCATCCGCGACAGTCTCAGCTACGTCAACGGCGAACGTGTCGGAGAACAGTTCAGCTACGACTCCACAGGCAGGCTCACCATCCACAAGACCGAGAACGGCAGAAACCATCCCGTCATCATGCACCTAAAAAATTAGGACCCGCCAACGCGAGTCCCGTCAAAAGCTACGAATCAGGTTCAGCGAATGACGCCCGACACGTTGATAGACTGCCGCGACCCCTTGAACATCCAGGAAACTTCGACATTCACCTGCTTCGCATAGACATGCCGAATTGTTTCGTAGTTGGATTCGTTATCGGCGGTAAAGTCATTCGTTTTCATGACCGTCACCCGCGTGGAATACTCTACCGTAGAGAAATCCCCGGCACCACGGCCCCAAGACCTATTGATATCGGGAACGACAAAGGATGTATCTTCATCAATCTTGGAGGGAATAGCAGCTATTCCAATGGACTTCAGGGAATCCAGTACCTGCTGGGCCACTTCAACAGCGCCATCGCGTCCACGAATACGGAGCAAGGCATCACGGTTTCCTCCCTGCAAATTGAGAAGAGCCATATACATAAAACCAAGTACAGCTGCCGAAACCAAGACCTCGACAATCCCAAAACCCCTTTTGTCCTTCAATCTCTTCAGCATACGCCACCTTCTACAGTTTATCCCAAGAATCCCCAATTTTCCACTGTGGAGCAATGGAATTTACAGTTTTCACCTTGACTGCCGCTCCATAAAGTTCTTCACCAGTATACTGCACGCATACAAAGCCCTCGGCCGGAGCCGCCGACAAGCCAAGTTTCGGAACGAACCAGACACCGCCAGTCCAGTCAGATCCTGGAAGACCATCCGTCTTGTCGCAACCAAACTTGTTGGGATATTCAATATCCAGGCTCCATTTCATATTCGTCGGGCTCGGATTGTCGCATTCATCGCCTTCAAAAGCCCCTAGCGTCTGGTCAGTCACCCTCTTGACGCAAATCTTAGCAGAAATTCGGCTTGCCTCGCTAGAAATTCGCTCTAGAAACGCGGCAGTATTCAAGGCGGCATCCTTCACCCTGCTGTTCATCACCGCCTGTTTTAAACCGGCCACACCCATAGCAGACAATACGCCCATAATCACGACGACCACAAGGACTTCGACCAAGGTGAAACCGCTTTTTTCAGGAAGCCTATCCCGCATACAAAAATTCTCCCAACAAAGTCTCAAGAACACGAACCAAATAGTAGTTAAAAATTTCAGAGAGCCCACATCGCCCCATGGATCCATAGGGCAAAAAGAGCACTAATAAATATATATAATAAAAAAGATGCTAGTAAACTTTTATTAACGTTTTTTTGTGATACAAAAGGTCGTTATTTGCAATTTTCGGCAATTTAGCACAAAAAACGGTACCCCCCATAGACAATTTTTGCTATATTACGCCTTGCACGCCTGCCCAGGTGGTGGAATGGTAGACACTGGGGACTTAAAATCCCTTGGGGGCAACCTCGTGCGGGTTCAAGTCCCGCCCCGGGCATTAACAAGTTCACTTTAGGTCTATGGAAAAATACAGATGATTGAATTTTATCCCAACAGCATCTATTATCCGCGCGAAGCGGTAGAAGACAAGCTGGCCAAAGGCGAGCTTGAAAAAATGGAAAAGCATCTGCTTGGCTGGACCGAACGTCACCGTGGCGAAATTTGGGATTGCGCAAGGGATGACTCAGACCAGCCGACAGACGAAATCCTCCTCGACAACCTCCGTGCGCTTCTCCTCTGCAAAGGCTCCCTGCAGCCTGCCGCCGAAATGGGCGAAATGATCAAGGAAATCACAAAGGAAGTCTGGTACCGTAACGAAAACGGTCCCGAGTCCCCGGACATGGTCGCTGTGGAATGGCAAACGAAATACCTTACGAAGTGGCGCGAGGCCCGCATGTTCGAGGCATTCGTCCTCATCGAAAAGCGCTCCTCGAAGCTGATTGAAATTCTCCGTTCCTAAGCAGTATCGAGCGATACCAAGATGTTTAAAAAGACCGAGCTATTTCGGTCTTTTTTGCATTTTACCCGCATCATTTTCACCCCATCACTTCGCTACGTTACAATCAAGGAACAAACGCTTGAAAACTTGTCTCGGCAGTCCCCTTATGCATAGCAATCGAACCTTGGCAGTCATTCTAAAGCAAAGCGATAGAATCCAGGGCGACGTTCACGACAGGAATTCGACCGCGAGAAAATGCTAGTATTTCGCCCGAAAACGGAGCGGAATCCAGAAATCCAGCTTTCCCTTGCCGCTTTTGGGCATACGCCAGAAATATTCCACATGGCGCCGCAATTTTTCCTTAAAGACTTTGTCATCCGTATTGGCAAAGAGAATATACGGAGAGGCAAAATGCCCGAGACTATCAATAGTCAAGCGAAGTCCCAAGCAGATATCATCTTCCTCGGTCAGCTCAACGGGCTGCCTAGCGGACTTGCCCTGTTGCTTACGACGTTCAGCCTTGATTTTGCGGAAATGCTCGGACGCCAGGAAATGCAATCCTGCGGAACGCCCCTGCAAGAAGGCGACCACCTGCAAGAGGTTCCTTCCCGACGAATTGTCCAGCACATAGACATCTTCCAAGGACGGCGGAACGACGCGACCGGAAAAGAACTGGCTGGACAGGGTAAATGAGAATGTTTCTTCTTTTTCAACTTTCTTTTCCGGAATATACAGCGGAATGCTGTATACAAAATACAGAAGCATCGCGAAAACGAGGAAAAATACAACAAGGGGAAAGTTCCGTTTCACCATGGGGAGCCTCACTCAATGGACTTGATGCAGAGTTGCATCGTCTTGTTGTTATTATAATAATTCCAAATGGGCTCAAAAATCACCGTTATCGGACGTGAACGTCCCAAAAGCACCTTATTCTTGCGAAGCCCGAAAGCTATCGCCGGAAAAACACGGCTACCCGCCTGGGAAATTTCCATCTGCAAATGTCCACCACGCAATTCACGCACTCGGTGAACCGTCACATTCTCAGCCCTGAAAGAAGGATAAGGGAAATTGCCGCCAAAAGGCTCCATCAAATCGATGTAGTCAAGAATCGTACGTTCCTTCACCGGGAAACGGGCGCTGGGCGTCACCAGCGGTTCCACAATCAGCTCGCTGAGAGCGACATCGATATCGTAAGGGTACGATTCCTCGGTTTCCACAACTTCACCGGTATAGCCCTGTTCTGTCGCCAACTTGAAAAGCCTTTCACGCAATTCTTCAATATGGCTCGATGCAAGAGAGAAGCCAGCCGCATTGGCATGCCCGCCCCAGCGATCGAACAAATCACGGCATTCAAACAGCGCCTTGTGCCAGTTGAAACCGGGAACAGCCCTGGCACTCGCATGCGCCATGCCGTCCACAATAGAAAGCACCGCTGACGGCCTGTGGAACTCCTGCGCAAGTTTAGCAGATACAATCCCGATAACACCCACATGCCAATTTTCCCCGGCAACGACAAGAACCGACGGAATATTCTCGCCGTACATCTTGCGCACCTGCTCCATGGCCATTTCGGTAATTTCGGCCTCTTTCTGCTTTCGATGGGCATTCCACATTTTGAGTTCGGCAAGAAGGTCAGACGCTTCGGCCTTGTTTTCGCAAAGAAGCAATTTGAGTGCCGGATCAGGACGTTCCATGCGACCAGGAGCATTCAATAGCGGCGCAAACTTGTACATGACATCGATTCCGCCAGCAGAACTCTTCGGCTTCATCAAGGAAACATACATTTCCTGCACACCGGGCCAGCGGCTATTGCAAAGCCTTTCGAGGCCGACTCTTGTGAAATAGCGGTTCTCGGGAGTCATCTGGACCAAGTCGGCAAGCGTACCAAGAGCAACTAGGTCCAAGTATTCCTCAGGCATAGGAAGTCCAAGGCGAGTGTACAAGGCGCAAATGAACTTGTAGGAGACACCAACACCGCAGAGTTCAGAATTCGGATACGAGTCGCCATCTTGATGCGGATCCAGGAGCACGTCACAATTCGGAAGTCCGTCTCCCGATGGCTGATGATGGTCAATGACCATGACAGCCATGCCAAGTTCCTTCGCATGAGCGATTTCAGCGTTCGCGGTAATTCCCGTATCCACCGTAATCAAATTTTTCGCACCCGCCTCGTACATTTCGTCAACAGCGGCTATGGAAAGTCCATATCCATCACCAAAACGATTCGGAAGTCTCCAGTCAGATTCCACACCGACGTTCTTCAAGGCACGCGTCAGAAGCGTCACCGAAGTCATACCGTCCAAATCGTAATCGCCAAAGATAAAGACTCGTTCCCCCTTTTCACGGACTGTCAAAATCCAATCAAGGGCATTTTCCATCCCCATCATCAAAAGCGGATTCAGAACAAAGTTATTTCTACAATAGAGCATCTTGTAGGCGTCGCTTACTAGGCGAATACCACGCGCCTCAAGAAACCTCGCCACGACATGCGGGATTTTCAAGCAGGAAGACAACGTCGAGGCGACAATACTATCCATCACTTGAATCCTTCAAACAATTTCATGGACAGATTCTGCAGGCACGTTATGGCAGCCATCCTTCGAGACGCAATTCTCGACATCATCTCCTGGACAGAGACCAAAGCCGTTTCCAGAGCCTGCGAACCGATTCTCGGGAACCGTTCCAGTCCAACACTCCCGGTTGCCTCCGGGATACGCAAAGGCGCCCCCGACTGCATACGCAGCAAGTCCGTTACAAGAAATGAAAGCACTTCCAAAAAACGGTTCACATCCGCAGGCTCCTCGAGTCCGCTTTCCTCCAGTTCCATGAACAGTTCCGTATAGTCCTGCGTCAGGGATTTTTGGATGAAATCTACCGCCAAGAGACACCACCGTTTCGCATGTTCCGCATAGAAAAGCGCCATTCCAGGAGAACCTACGGCAAGGCCAACGACATCGTCGGTCAAAGAGTTCTCATCAAAATCTTCGCCCGCGACACGTGCAGCCTCCTTGCGCACTTCGTCATCGGTAAGAGGCGTCAGATGAAGCGCAAGGCAGCGGGAACGAATCGTCTGCAACAAGAGTTCCCTGGACGTCGTCGTCAAGATGAAGTACGTATCGGGCGGAACTTCCTCTAGCGTCTTGAGGAACGCGTTCGCAGCGGAATCGTTCATCCGTTCCGCCTCGGTAATAATTACGACACGCGTGCGGTCACCCTTCATGGCAAACGAGGCGGTCATGGTGCGGATGAGTTCCACGGAAATGAAGGCGCCTGCGCTGAACACATCAACGCGATACGGATTCTTGATAATCTCTTCGATATACGCAAGCTTGAAATCCTGGACGGTCTTCGCCGTACTCCCGGCAGAGACATCCGCCGCATTGCGGGCACTGGCCTCTTTAGCCTCCATGGGCACGACCCAGTTGTCGGTCACGCCGCTATCAGAAGCCATCTTGCACCCGAAGCACTTGCCGCACGGGCGAAAAGACGGATTCGTGCACTGCAAAGCCTGCGCAATTTCCATGGCAAGTGCCTTCTTGCCAACGCCAGCAGGTCCATCGATCAGGATGGCCTGTGGAAACCGATTTTCGCGCAAAGCCGCCATAAGACGAATGCGGATTCGTTCCTGGGAGGTCGGGCCATTCAAGCGATATTCTATCATTTTTGTTTCAACCACTGAAGGGGATCCACTGTTTGGGTCCCTTCGCTCACTTGAAAGTACAATTTAATTCCATTTAAGGAAGCGATATCGCCCACCTCTCCAATTTCCTCGCAATTTTTAACCTTTTTGCCTTCCTGCACCCGAATGGACTTCATGTGGCCGTAAACAGAATAGACTCCGCCCTCATGCTCGATAATCACCGACGGGCCGCGACCGTCAATTTCGGAGACCATGGCGACAGTACCCTCGGCGGCGGCACGGACCGACCTTCCGCGCTTCCCGCGGATTTCAACACCCAGATTTCGCGTCATAATATGGAGCACAGGATGCTCCTGCATGCCATAGTTGCTGATGACAGGTCCATTCAGAGGCATGCACTTCCCCCCTTTCTTTGCAGGGGAGTCCTGCACCTTAGGTTTGACAACTTTTGCTTCGGCAACATTCTTCTCGACAGTCCTTTTCTTCACCTCGGCAACGCGAACGCTCTCCGTTTTTTTCGCTGGTGTTTTTTCCTTTTTGCGACGGTCCTCCAGGCGTTTGATGAGAGCGAGCATCGTCTTCTGGTTGCGCTCATATTCCTGAAGAGCCTTTTTACGCGTAGCCTTGTCATGCTTGAGCGATTGCAGCATCTGTTCCTGCCCATTCATCTGCCGCACAAGTCCCATTTCCTCATCAGCCTTCTTGTCTCGTAACTTGAGGAGTTCGTTCAAGTGGTTCACCTGGCGTTTTTTCTTGCGATCACGTTCCTTCATCAGTTTCTGGAGCATTTCCACATCGTCGCGGTCCTGATACAGCACTCGGTGGACCCAGTAAACCTGACGTTCGGGATTGTCCTTGCGAGTCAAGAGCGAATAAAGGACCTCAGCCTCGCTGCTACGGCCGTTTATGTACAAACTACGAATTCGCTTTTTCATGACAGCCTTGCGGGCACCAATTTTTGCATCCAGCGAATCAATATCGGCCACAAGCTTCACTACCGCCTGTTGCAGCATTCCCTCGCTTTTCGAGAGTTCCTGCAAGTAGACTCGAGTCCGGTTCAAGTTCTGGTCCAAAAGCGAAATAGTGTTCAGAACGCCCTTTTCCTCGGTTTCAATCAAGGCAAGTTCCTGGCGTTTTTGAGCAAGATCCTGCTCCAGTTTTTTGAGAGCATTCTTTTGCTCGTCGATTTGCTCTTCCGTTTTCTGGGAGGGAGCAGCAAAAGCCGCCACCACAACGAAAAACAGCAACGAAACAAAGAGGCGCATTCGGCTATTCCTGTTCATTTCTCTTGATAAGCAAAAATTCACGCACCGTACGGAAACTAAAATAACCGGAAAGAAGCGTCACCAGAAGAACAACAAGAGCAAGAATCAAGCCAAGCCCAGTCAAGTCATGAAACACCACCGGAAGCATTTCTGCAAAGGAATGGATGATGACGCCAATGAGCAAAGCCGAGAGACCGCTACCGACAGCCCCCTGCGCAACCCCTTCCAGCACGAACGGGAACACAATGAAGAAATAGCTCCCCCCCGCATATTTCATATTTTCCACCAGAAGTCTCCTGGAAAGAAGCGACAGGCGAACCGAATTGCAAATAATGAGCGAAAGTGTAACCATCAGAAGAACAATGATGCAAATAGGCCAAAATACCATCTTGAACTTCCAGGCCGCAATCCTAGAAACCCACCCTTCTGGAGCCTGAATTTCTTCAAAGAAGGGTTCCTCGGCAAGCGCATGACGCACTTCGGAAAGGTCCGCCGGATTTCGATTCGCTTCATTAAGCGTAAGTCTGAAAAACGGGGGTATCGGATTTCCTTCCACAAGTTCCAGCATTTCGCCGGAAAAATGCTTGCGAAAATCCTTCAAGGCAGAATCAGCGCTAACGTAGTAAACCGAATCCACATACCTAAAATGTTCCAAGCGGTTCCTGATGACGGCGATGGAATCATCCGATACGGCATTCGGCAAAAAAGCCTCGATAGTATACAGCGACTTTTCCGCGGCCATAAGACGCAAACCACCTCCAAGCGCCACAAAAGAAGCAGCAAGAAGTGCAGAGCAAAGGAATATCGTCACCAAGGATGGCAAAATGACCGTATGATTCTGCTTCCATCCTCTAAAAGATTCCGATATTAGGTAACTTATCTGTCCGAACACGCACCGAATATAACTAAATTTAAAGACGTTCTTTATGGGGCTCTTATGGGAAACATCATATTAAAGATTACAGCCGTAGTTTGCGCTATAGCCCTCTGGTTCTATGTCATCTCGCTAAAGAACTTCCAGCTTACGATGGATGTCCCCTTGTCGCTCATCAAGCTACAAGAAACGCTTGCCATTTCCTCAAAGCCGCCAAGTACGGTAAAAATCACCATGGAAGGCCGTCCGCTTGACTTGATTCGCTTGCAAGCGCAGCGACAATCTGTAGCCATGGTCATCGACTTGCAGAATGCAGAACTCGGTTCCAAAAGATACCATCTCAATTCCAAGAATTTCATCGCTCCGAACTTTCCCGGAGTCCACTATGTAGAACTGGACAACCAGTACCTCTTTGTCGATATTTCCATTGACACCCGAATCGAAAGGAACGTTCCTATCAAAAGCAACGTCACCTTCACCGCCGCACCGGGCTACCTGCTTACCCAGGAGCCACAATTCCTGCAGGACAACCTGACAGTTTCCGGAGCGCGAAACGCTCTCACGCGAATCATCGATATTCCAACGGACTCCATGTTTTTTGACACACTCAAGACAAGCCAGACATATTCCATTCCCTTGGATTTCGACAACTTTCCGGCTTTCGTGGCACCAAGCGATTCCATCGCGAAAATTTTCGTGGATGTCCAAAAAATCAACACAAAGGAATTCAAGCATATCCCTATCCAGCTCATCGGCTATTACGATCACTCTCAAAATTCGCTTTCCCCAAGCGATGTCTCCGTCGAAATCACCGGTGGAGCCAAACTGCTGGAATCTATCAGCAACGACGATATTACATTGCTCATTGAATACAACCGATTCGCCATTGAAGACGTAGACAGCCTTTCTCCGACAATCAAGCTCAACTTGCCCCCTGACGTGAACCGCGACATGTCCATCAAGGCCATACAGGTCAAGCCTGACAAGATCAAACTCAAGAAAAGCATAGTCCATCAAGAACCCGTTACATCCGAGGAAGAATATTAAAATGATTTGGCTTGGCATTGAATCCAGCTGCGACGAAACCGCATGCGCCATTTTACAGGACGAGCCTCTTAAGGTCCTTTCCAATCCGCTCTACAGCCAAATTGACGAACACGCTCTGTACGGAGGCGTTGTCCCCGAAATCGCAGCGAGGGCGCACTTGCAAAAAATCGCACCCATCGCCGAAGCAGCAGTCAAGGAAGCGGGCATTTCGCTCAAGGATATTGACGCAATTGCCTACACTACGGGGCCAGGCCTCATGGGACCGCTTCTTGTGGGTGCAAGTTTCGCAAAAGGACTCGCCCGCGACCTGAACATCCCGGCCTACGGCATGAACCATCTCGAAGGCCACTTGGCCGCAGCATGGCTCAGCAACCCGGACATCGAACCGCCGTTTCTGACGCTTACCGTCTCGGGCGGGCACACGGAACTCGTAATGGAGGAACCGGGCTTCAAGTACACAAGCATCGGGCGCACCCGCGACGACGCCGCCGGCGAAGCTTTCGACAAGTGCGGCAAGCTTCTCGGACTCAAATACCCGGCAGGGGCGACTATCAGCCGACTCGGCAAGGACCACAACCGCAAATTCGTCGATTTTCCGCGCGCGCTCCATACCCACGACAACTGCGAGTTCTCGTTCAGTGGCCTTAAGACCGCCGTGCTCCGCTACACCGAGACTCACGACCCGGAATTCATCCAGGCAAACCTCGGCGACATCTGCGCCTCTCTCGAAGATGCCATCGTCGATAGCCTCGTCACGAAGACGGTCAACGCCCTGAAAAAGACGAAGATGAAAACACTCGTGATGGGCGGAGGCGTAAGCGCAAACTCCTGGCTGCGTACAAGACTCGAGGATTATTGCAACAAGCACGGCATCCGTTTCTGCGTTCCCGACCGCAGCCTGAGCACGGACAATGGCGCCATGATTGCCGCCGCTGCAATTCGACGTGTCCGGCAGCACAAACTTTTGTCAATTGACGTAGTTAAGCCATGGATGCCACTTGCGCTCTAGCTTTTTCAAATCACAAAAAGTATATTCAAAGGGCATGAAAATCATTTTGGACATAAAAGAGCGTTCTCGCATTCTCCTTTTCGGACTTTTCCTCGCCGTCCTTACGTCGGCGAGCTATGCAGAAGATATTCCGCAGCAGGTCAAGGATGTAGACGTTTTCCGTCCCGAAAAGAGGGAGACCAAGGTCGAGTTAGTCGATTCCACCAACAACGACGCCATCAAGCTGAACGTGGACATTTTCGCCGACGGCTTCATCGGCAGCTATTACATTCTGTGGGACAATGTCGACCTTTCCGAAGATATCAAGAAGCTCATGACGACGCGCGACTTTGCCCGCGACGAGTTCTTCATGCAGAATATTGACCGCGAGCAGTTCGAACAGGAGCGCATGTTGCAGCTTTTCGAGGACAAGAAGCGCGAGTTCTTCAACATCTTCCCCGAAGAGGCTCTCAAGGAGCTCCAGGAAAAGCAGGCCGACGAATAACGGCAAAGTACCCATGTTCTTTTCAGAAGAACCCCATTTTTGTGACTGGCAGCTTTCCGGTTTCGGAGGCGCCAAGGCATTTCTCTTTGATTCCGTCGAAAGTACCCACAGTTTGATGAAGGCGAAAGCCTTCGCAGGGGAAATTGCGCCTGGCACCTTGTTTGTCGCCAATGCGCAAACAGGCGGGCGCGGAAGGCACGAACGCACCTGGGATTCCCCGGCAGGCAAGAACCTCTACTTCAACATTCTGATTCCCCTGGACGGAATTCCAAGCAGCAGCTTTGCGCAAATCACGCAAGTCGCAGCACTCACCTTCGCAGAAGTTTTCACCACCGTGCAAGACGAAGCGCGCGGCGGCAGTTTAAACTTTGCAAGAGAGGCTTCTCAAGATGTAGCCGCGACATCCGCCCCGAGAATCACCGTCAAGTGGCCAAACGACATCCTATTTGGCAAGAGCAAGTTCTGCGGCATCCTCGCCGAAATCGTCTTCACAAAGACCGCCACGGGAGAAGCCAAGCCGTCACTTTCCATGGGAGTCGGCATCAACGTCAACAGCGAGCCAGGCGACTACGCGCACCTCAATCGCGAAGTCACGACACTCAAAAACATCGTCGGTAAGCAAATCAACCGTGAACAGCTGCTGCGCATGCTCATCGCAAGCCTTGAACGTGCCATCGGCCAGTTCCGCGCATTCGGCATCGCCCCCTGGGTAAGCGCCTGGCGCAAGATGGACAAGTTCATCGGCGCCCGCGGCACCATCATCGTCAACAACCACTGCACCGACGCAAACCGCGACGGAAACGCTAGCGGCGCCCAAAAGAAAACGGGCCGCATTCTTGACATGCAACCCGACGGGAGCCTCCTATTCGAAACAGACGATGGAGAAATCCAGGCAGTCTATTCCGCCGACCTCGAAATCTAAATCGAAAAACTAAAGCTATTCCCTGTTCTTGAAATACATGCTGCCGATAAGCGAAACGGCTAGCACGACAATCATCGCCGTGAGGCCCATGTCGGCAAGATTCTTATACTCTCCGGCAGCACCCGACTCAATCAGAATCACAAGCACAAGAGCGATGACAGCACCGATGGAACCCATCTGCTGGAACATCTTTACTTTTTCTTTATTCGTAAACTTTCCGCCACGCTTATCAATAAAGGACATTGACATCACCTCCAAGACAAATCCAGACAATCAAGCCGACCATCACAAGAGCGCTTATCGCGACATTCGCCAAGAAGAAGTCGCGGTTCATGGCATCCAAGTCATCCGATTTTCTGAACAAGTGAATATACACCACA
Source organism: Fibrobacter sp. (assembly GCA_045617325.1). Lineage (GTDB taxonomy): Bacteria > Fibrobacterota > Fibrobacteria > Fibrobacterales > Fibrobacteraceae > Fibrobacter. Next base: position 43,422 of record JAZLIJ010000199.1, on the reverse strand, counting down.
GCGGCAGTCATGAGGCCGGTAACAGTCCACCAGACCCGCCCCATATTCCAGACAAGCCCGAACACGACACACAGCGCAAGCATCGCCAAATGACTTGCAAGCGCAATGCGCAAAGAATTCTTGAGACCAAAACGCGCAGGAACGGAATGCAGCCCCTGCTTGCGGTCCATCTCGATATCCTGCGTTGCATAAATGATATCAAAGCCGCCCATCCAGAGCATCAATATGAACAAAAGAAAAATCGGAAACACAGCGAATTCGCCACGCACGGCAATCCAGGCGCCAAGCGGGCTCATGCCGATAGCAAATCCCAGGAACCAGTGGCAAAGCCACGAGAAGCGTTTCCAGTACGAATACGAAAGCAGCAGTAACCACACAGGCAAGGCAAGCATCCCGGCAAGCGGCTGCAAAAGCCACGCAAACAACACAAACAGCATTCCATTCAGCGCAAGGAACGCATAGACCGACTTGCGGCTCAGGCGCCCCGCCGGCAGATGACGCTTCGCCGTACGCGGATTTTCCGCATCGTACTTCGCATCGGCAATGCGGTTGAAGCTCATGGCGCTGTTGCGCGCCGTCACCATGCAAAGGACTATTAGGACAATGATGCGGGCGGTCTCTGCCGCACTCATTCCGCGAAAACCGTTCGCCGCCACCCACATTGAACCAATCGCAAAAGGCATCGCAAACAGCGAGTGACTCAAGCGGACCATGTGGCTAAATTCAAGAATCTTTTTAAACATAAGTGGTTAGTGGTTGGGGACTGCGTATACAAGATGCAAATTTAATGAAAAATGAAAGATGAAAGGTGAAAGGTGAAGAATTTGTGCATCTGGAAATGCGAAATCAGGGAACAGGGAATAGTGGTTAGTGGTTGGTAAGCAGTGGTTGGAACTGCATATACAAGATGCGAATTTAATGAAAAATGAAAGATGAAAGGTGAAAGGTGAAAGGTGAAAGGTGAAGAATTTGTGCATCTGGAAATGCGAAATCAGGGAACAGGGAATAGTGGTTAGTGGTTAGTGATTGGGATTGCGGAGGCGAGATGAGCAAGGAATGAAGGATGAATTATAAGATTGATGTTATGCGCTTCCATCATTCTGGACGACAGCAGCGATAGACCCCTGAAACCAGCAGTTTATCGCAGCAGCACTTCCTACCGTCTACTTCCTACTGTCTACTAAAAAATCGTCATTGCGCAAGGCGCATGACTGGTTCGCCTCGGCAATGTCCACGCAAGCGTGTCCGCACCTCTCGGCTCCCACGTCATTGCACATTGTGCATGACTCTGCGGTCGTCAAATGCGTGAGCAAGCTCCCGCGCTTGACAACCTTGTTCGTCATTGCGAGGAGCCTGCGACGAAGCAATCCATTTGAGCTTTCAACAGGAAAATGAAAGGTGAACAATGTATGCGTCTAGAAATGCGCTGTGCTTGTGATTTGAACGTTTTTCTGCGGACTCACGGGGATCGTCATCCCGAACCTGATTCGGAATCCATGGCGCATAATCACGCCACTCGACCTACGCATTTGTGTTCATTGCACAGTCCCCCAAATCAAGTTTGGGGTCCATGCCAACAGCATGCAAGGTTATGAAGCAGCAAAATGCTTGCATTTTGATATTTCATAACCGCAGCTGCGAACGCCGCAGGCGTTCAATGTTGGTCTCGGTCATCCCCGTCAAGCGAGGACCGGCGCGAGGACAGGTATTCAAGCAACAATGCGCAAGCGAATCAAGCAATCGTAAACTTGTTTACGATTATTTGTGAGCGAAGCCATGGACGCTGAAAGCGTCCACCACGGCCGCGACTCTCGACCTACGCATTTGTGTTAATTGCTAATTGTTCCAAGGTTTTACGATTTCGTTAAGTTGTTCCCGCGGAAGGTGCAGGTGTTTCAGAATTTTCACGACGACTGTATCGACAAGTTCCTCAATAGACGCAGGCTTGCTGTAGAACTGCGGCGATGCAGGAACCACAACCGCCCCGGCGCGCGTTACGCGTTCCATGTTTTCGATGTGAATCAAGTTGTACGGCATCTCACGCGGCACAATCACCAGCGGCAAACGCTCCTTGAGGCACACGTCCGCAGTACGCACCAGCAAGTTGTCCGACGTCCCTGCGGCAATGCGTCCAAGCGTCCCCATAGAGCAAGGAACCACGGTCATACCGGCAACATCGCCGGAACCGCTTGCGCAAGACGCAAAAAAATCATCCACGTTGCAAACTTCGTTACAAAAGTCGAATACGGAACCCTGCCCTTCGTATTCCAGCACCTGCTTTCCCGGATGCGTCACAATCAACGTAACGTTGTGACCAAGGCGCTTCAGATGCATCGCCGTCCTTGTCGCATAAATGGCGCCGCTTGCCCCCGAAATGCCAAGAACAAAACGGCTCATCGCACCGCATCTCCCCGAGAAACGTCGGTAACATTCCGCGTCGCCCCAGCAACATTTTCGACAGCCACAGAAACATCTTCAGAAGCAATAACTTTCCCCGACGCAGCAGCAATACTTGGCGCGGCATCTGCATCCGCGACAGCGGCATTCCCAGCCAAATTGTCAGCGGAGACATTTACAGCAGCGGCGGCACTCGACGCAACAGACGCATCCCCAGCGGCCACATTCGTCTCCTGCGGCTTTTGCAAAAACACACCGAACGAAATTCCGCCATCAAACATCTTCACATGCTTCACTTCAAAACCGCATTCTTCCGCCAGCCTGCAAAATCCATCCACAGGCAAAAAGCGGATGATGGAATTCACCAGATACTCGTAGGCCTCGCGCTTACCGCTGAAGAACGCACCCATCACCGGGATGAACAGTGGAGCCAGCACCTTGTAAAAGAACCTGTTGAACAAATTACGCGGTGAAAAGAATTCCAACACGCAAAGGTATCCGCCATTATCGAGCACGCGGAACGATTCCAGCAAGGCGCCCCTCGCATCGGGCACGTTGCGCATCCCGAAACCATTCAAGATGACATCGAACTGCCTATCCGCAAAAGGCATCTTCATCGCATCGAGCTGCACCGCAGCAGCCGACGTCTTCTTGCCCGCAGCCCCCCGCAACATGCCAAAGGAAAAATCCCCAAGAATCGCCATCGCGGGCCTTCCACAAAGCTTTTCAAACGTGACAGCAAAATCACCCGTGCCACCGCACAAGTCCAAAAGCCGGACTCCGCATGCAGCCGCAAGTCTTTCGCCCATCATCTTCTTCAGGCGACAGCAGCAATGCCTACGCCACAGTACATCCTGAAAACAGCTCAAGAAGTGATTCAAAAAATCGTAACGGCTCGCAATGCCGTCAAACATTTTCCGCACGGGACTTTTCATAATCCCAAATTTAGAAAATCAGCGCAAATAGCAAAAATGAAAACGGTCCGGATTTCTCCAGACCGTTCCAAATTTTCAGGTGCTACCGAACTAAACTAGTTGAAGTTTGCTGTATAAGTTGCGCCATCCGTCGGAGTGACAATACGCGGATTGTCCTTGACATCGTCAGACCATCCGGTAAATGTGGCGCCACCATCCGTCGGAACCGCGGTAAGCTTCATGTCCACGCCGCCGAAGAACTTGCCGGAATAATTCGTCGGGAGATCGCCCGGAAGCGTCATGTCTTCCATCAGCACCTTACCCTTGCCGTTAGCCTTGATCTTCACAGAAATCAAGTCGCTTACACCGAATTCTTCCTTGTACTCGCTGATGACCTTGGAATCGCGTTCCTGAGCCCAGCTCTTGAGGCAGGAGCCCGTCCTGCTGAATCCATCGCCACAGGAGTTGGTGTAGTACTTTTCATTCTGCTTGAACTTTTCCAGGTCACGGTCCATTTCTGTGGTAGGAATCGTCTTTACCATAGCATCGACAGTCTTCTCGACCTTGGCCGCATTCGTGTAGTCGTGGAACATCACAGCGGAACGGTTGATAAACATGCGCTTGAAGTCCGGATTCTTGATGAGCTGATTGTAAAGGTTCGGGAAGCAGCCTTCATCCTTACAAGGCTTGTTTCCGCCGCCCTTCTTAATCCAGGGGAACATCTCGGTATGCTGGTCAAATTCGCCGCCGTTCACGCCCCACATCCAGTCAAAGCCATGGTCAAGGTCATAGACCATGAACTTCCACGGATGATCCGGGCTGCTCCAGGCACGCACGTTGTTGTTCGGCCAGTCGCCGTTGTGCATATAAATTTCTGCAGCCATGTAGTCGGCAAGATTGCCAACATCGAGCAAAGTCTTTGCAGCTTCGTAATTTGCGTTATTTTCACCGCTGAAATCGTTTGTAGCAACAAAATGAAGCATGTCCATGTAGCTTTGGATGTTGCCGTTACTTTCCGTCACTTCGTGACCCAAGTGCTTCACGACCGTCACAGTATTCGATTCAATCTGATAGTTAGTTTCTACATAATGCTTATTGAAACGTTCACGCATGTCGTGGATACCATAGTAGTGTCCGTTGTAGAACACGACCACCTGACGGCTGCGCTGATAGTCAACGCCGCTACCTTCGAGAAGGGCGCCGCCCATAGCATCTTCGATATAGTCGCTCACAAAGCGGTTACCATTGTTACGCAAGTTGAACGACCTGTACTTGTCGTTCACACCCTTGCGAGTTTCGAACAAAGGATAGTTGATGCTGCCGTCTTCATACTCTTCGCGGATACGGATAGAGACCGACTTCTTGTCGTTCAAGCGGCTATAGCCCCCCATCAAGGTGATGCCCGCATCCATTTCCCAAGTAGCCCCCTTCGTCTCGGAGCCCTTTTCAAAGTATTCAACGTGAATAGGCAATTCCACATCAGCATAAAGACCTGCGCTATCAGCACATCCCCTCGGAGCATCGCAGTGCGTCTTGATATAATGTTCCCTAAAGAAGCTGGAATCAACGCTGATTGCGACAATCGGCATTTTTACATCCTCTTCTCCGACAATAAACGTTCTTGTAATAATATCCTTCGTCAAGGCACCACTCTTGAATGTCGCACAACGGAAGGCCATGCTGCGGTCAATCGACATCGACGAATTAAACTCCTGAGAATCCTTCGTCGGTTCAGAACCATTCGTCGTACAACGGAGCGAAACACCACTTTCAAGCTTCGGTGGATTGATGGTAAACGGCTCCCTGTAGAAACCCGACTTGATACTGCTCATATCCACGGGTTCCATAACTTCTTCATAACCCTTGGACTTGTTGTTTGGAGCTTCCGGAGTCGGCTTTTCAAAGTACTTCCAGCCGCCACCATCCACGATGCCCCAGCTAAGTCCCGGCTTCAATTCCGGAAAATCTACGGAATCGCGGATTCCATAATACGGGTCAATCAAGTAAATGGTACCGCCATCCTTATCCATCTTCCAGTTCGTATGTGTACGGGGATGCAGACCGTCCTTATCCTCAGCACCAGCAGCCACAGTTGCAACATTTTTCTTATCACAGAAAACAATTCTGAAGGACTTCGGCTGGATATATTCATCACCAAAGACCCACTTGCTGGAAGTCTTCTTGTTTTCAAGCAAGGCATAGCCTTTCAAGTTAGCGACTTCATTGCCAGCATTGTAAATTTCCACCCAAGACGGATCATCGCCACTTTCATCAAGCCAATCCAGGTTCAAAGCGTTGATTTCCGTAATAATCAAGGCGGAATTGCCCACCCAGTGCAAAGTCGTATCAGCCGGCTTGTGTATCGTATCGGTAACAAAGACCGTATCGCCCTTTTCATCCACACCAGTGGGACGAGAAGAAATAACAGTATCACCACTCGATGAACTTGTCAATTTTTCATCCGCGGAACTGATTCCTGGAACAGGAATTGCGCTACTCATATAAGGCTCAGTTATCTCCACTCCCCCAGGATTTTCATTGGAGCAAGCGAGCAAACCAGCAAAAGCCAAGCTCATCGGCAAAGCAATGCGGAACTTTGACAACATGCGTTTATAAATCACATCTACCACCTAAAAAATATTAAACCGTCCTACAACCCACCAGTAGGACACAAATTTAGACACCCACATGTAAATTTAGTAGAAAATTTAAAAAAATAACAGTAATATTCTCTTTACCCTTGACAAGCATCACTTTTTATACTAAATTTGAGCCATCAAACAACGGTTCTGTAGCTCAGTTGGTAGAGCAGTGGACTGAAAATCCGCGTGTCGTTGGTTCAATTCCAATCGGAACCACGAAAAAACCTTGACAAATGTCAAGGTTTTTTCTTTTTTGACATAAAAAAAGCCTAAAAGAAAAAAATCTTCATTTTACGACTCACACACAAAAAAAAGACGTCAACCGACGTCTCTTCTTAAATTCAAAAAATTAAAGAATTTTCATTTGTAATATCTTTTTTACAAAAAAAATCTTTCGAACTAGTTCTCCCCCAAATGCCCTCGAAGCAGCTCGCGGTAGCAACTATAAATTTCATCCCAATGTTCGAAAAGGATATCAACCAACTCCGGCTGGAATTGCAATCCGCGCTGCCTCGCAAACTCTTCCTTGACACGCTCTTCGGGCCAGGCCTCCTTGTAGCATCTCGGGCTAGCCAGCGCATCTAAAACATCAGCGACAGCGCATATACGCCCCGCCAGCGGAATTTCCTCCCCCTTGAGCCCCTTGGGATAGCCCTTGCCATCCCAGCGCTCATGGTGCGTCCCCGCCACTTCTGCAGCGACACGCAACAATTTTCCATTTGATGACGAGAGCATATTCCGTTCAATCAGATCACGTCCAATCGTCACATGGGACCTCATCTTCATGAACTCTTCATCGGTAAGCTTATCCGGCTTGTTGAGCAAGGCATCCGGAATGCCGATTTTACCAAGGTCATGCAATGGAGCGGCTAGCTTTATCTGCACCACCAACTTTTCCGGCAAGCCGTAGAAGGCGGCTATCTTTGCAGAAATTTCCGCTACACGCTGAATGTGGTTTCCCGTCTCAAGACTGCGATATTCGGAAGCTTCGCCAAGAATATGAATTATCTTCTTCTGCGTTTCTTCCAATTCCAGAGTCAGCAAGGCGGATTCCACAGTTTTAGCAGAATAGACTGCCGTAAGTCCAAGTCTCTCCAAATCCTGCTTCGTAAACACCGATGGAGCGACCGTCTTGTTTATCGCCTGAAAAACGCCCATGATTTTACCGGCAGAATTTCTCAGCGGCACAGTCATGACAGCAGCAGTCCTATAATGCGTCTTCTCGTCACTCCTGCGGTCGAACCTCTCGTCCTGATACGCGTCCTCAACAAGAAGCGATTCGCCAGTCCTTACAGAATAACCGACAAAGCCCGCAGAAAGAGGAATACGCAATTCATCTACGCCGTGGGCGACTTTCGTCCAAAGCTCCCCCCGATCTTCATCAATGAGCCATAACGAGCATCTATCGGCAAGCACTATGGAACGTCCCAAATCAGCGACAAGCACAAGAAGTCGATCCATCTTGCGTTCAGCGGCAATTTTGGGCATGTACGAAAACAAGAGGTCCAGCACTCGGCGAGACTCAATTGCTTCTTTTTCGTCCATAGGCAACATATCGATTTAAAAATTAGCTAATCTTGAGCAAAATGCAAAGTAGAGTTGACGAGAATCTCATTTTTTTTTATCGTTTGCGCACCGATTGGAGGAATAGGCTAATTGGTAAGTCAGCGGTCTTGAAAACCGCCGCCGTAAGGCTTGGGGGTTCGAGTCCCTCTTCCTCCGTAAAAGGTCTGCTTCAGCAGACCTTTTTTTGTCTCTGCTTAAAAGCAACTTTTGAAGCAAGGTCATCCCGGAGCGAAGTGATATATTTCCTTCAACAATACCGCCCAAACTACCTTATGCGGTCCCAGTCAGCCCTGCAGTCGGCAACATAGTCAGAAACCACCGACGCAGGTTCATCATACAGCAGAGTGCAAACTTTAAGCGGCAGTGCGAAATCCTTCCCAAAAGCAGCCAGACACGACATCGTGGTCGCTCCTGTCGTATAAACATCGTCAACAACGACGACAGTCCCCCGTTCAGGTAGCTTCTTCGGCAACGACTGCACAAACGCTCCAGCCACGTTCCACGCCCGTTCCTCCCTCGACAATTTCGTCTGCGACACGACAAAAGAACGACGCTTAAGCCACCGACATACCGTTCCACCCGAAAGCGTCGCCAAGGCCCCCGCCAAAAGCTCGGCCTGATTGTAGCCACGTTCCCTATACCTCGCCCTGTGCAAAGGAACCGGAACAAAAAAGAGAGGCTTAGGCAAAGCATCCAAGTCCTGCCCCACCACCCCGTTCTTACCAGCCGAGGAATGACGTACCAAATACGACGCAAGCCCCGGAATGCTCCGGTATTTCAAAGCATGTACCAGCCGACGTGTCAGAGAGCGCATCGGGAACAGGCAAAACACATCATCCCCAGGAAACGCCGGAGCCAAGGATTCACGCCTCAGTTCCTCCTCGCAAGCAGGGCACAACCATGGATCCAGTCTCTCCGAGACACAGCCACAACCAAGGCATTCCACGCCAAATACGAATTTCTCGACATTTTTCCAAAAATTCATGCAAAATACTCCTTTCTGAAGGTTCCTCTATTTATACACGGAGAAACCGCCAAAAAGTTTACTTTTGCACCTTTTTCACCGACGATTGGCCTGGAATCTGAGGCAGACAAGCAGTCCGACGAGAATCATGCAGACAAGCGCAAAGGAGCCTCCATACGAAAGAAACGGAAGAGGAAGCCCCGTCACAGGCATAAGACCTATCGTCATCGAAACATTCACCACGATATGGAAAAGAAAAATTGTCGTAGCACCCATCGTAAGAAGCGTCACAAACGGATCCATCGAGACCTTGCAAATTGCCGAAGCCCGCCAAAGGAACAAGGCGTAAAGCAGGAGAATCGCAGAGCATCCCGCAAAACCGAACTGCTCCCCGAGCACGCTGAAAATAAAGTCCGTATGCTCCTCCGGCAGGAACGCCAAATTCGTCTGTGACCCATTTCCAAAACCCTTCCCCGTCATACCGCCACTTCCAATCGCAGTAATCGACTGAAGCACTTGATAGCCATCTCCCAAAGGATCGTTCATCGGATCCAGAAACGTATTGACGCGTTTCTGCTGGTGCGGTTCAAGCATATTCCAGACCATGGAACTTGCATATCCGGCAAAAATATTCGCGACAAGCAGGATCACGGTAAGTCCCTTCGACAGACGCCTGCGATATAACGCATAAACAACAGCACATATAAGCCCACCCCACAGCGCCTGGTACACCAAGGACTGCGAATGCGAAAACAGAACCGATATGACAGGACTCAGTATAAGAAACAAATCAGTAAACGTAAGCCCCGAAAAAAAGAACCCTACAAGCGTCACGGCTGTAAAGACAAGAGCCGTACTCAAGTCAGGCTGCTTCAACACCAATAAAAACGGTACAATGAACAATAAAAAAGGAACGATGAAGGTTTTCACCTTGTACATATTCACAGGATGCAGCGAAAGCCAGCGGGATATCGTTATGAGGTAGGCTATTTTCGCAAACTCCGATGGCTGCAACTTGAACACACCCAAATTGATCCAACGTCCAGCCCCTTTCACCTCACCGGCAAAGAAGAGCACCGCAAGCAAAAGAACCAAGGAGACGATGTATAACGGCGTCGCCATACGCTTCAGCCAGTCAATCTTCACAAACGAAATTCCAACAGCAAGCAAGATTCCAACACTGAAATAGACAATCTGCCTAAACCAGCGTGATTCATAAAAAATCATCTCCTCGTTCACCGTCGCAGAATACACCAGAAACACCCCTGCCACCATCAGCACAAGCGTCACCAGGATAAACAGCAAGTCAAATTTCAGCGACATGTCCAAAATTCGTTTAAAGTTCATCATCTTCCTCCTTGCCAAAGAAAGCCATCAGGACTTTATGCACAATAGGCGCCGAGACACCGCCACCACCGCCAGCCGCCTCCATAATCAATGCGACAGCAATCTGGGGATCGTCTAGAGGCGCCACAGCGGCAAACCAGGCGTGCGTCTTCTCCCCCTTTTTCCATTCTCCCGAGCCTGTTTTTCCACCGACACGGATACCTGGCACAGCCCCCCTTTTCCCCCTTCCACCAGGATGGTTCACCACAGAATCCATGGCATTCATCAACACACGATGCGTTTCCGGCTTCATCTTTCCCGGACGAATAATTTCAGGTTCATAACGCCTCACCACCTCGCCGCTAGAATTTCTCATTTCCTTCATAAAATGCGGACGGTAAACACCCCTATTCGTCGCAAGCGAGCCCACAAGAACAGCCTGCTGCAAAGGCGTCACCACCTGTCCCTGCCCAATCGACAAGTTCAAGATAAGCCCCCTCGCCCAGCGCCAGCCCAATCTTCGATTTCGCATGTTAAATGAAGCTGAATCCGGAAGCCACCCGGCACGTTCACCAGGAATATCCACGCCTAGCAGTTCCTCGCCAAGCCCAAAACGACGTCCGAACTCGTTGATACGCGCCATGTCAATGTCCAAACCAGCCTGGTAAAAGAACACATCACAGGAAAGTCGAATCGCATTCACCACATTCAGGTTGCCGTGCACCCCCCAGCATTTCTGATAGCGCGCCCCGTACTGATATCCCCCTGTACAAGGTTTAGGATAATACTTACTTTCAGAGATAAGACCGCTTTCAAGCCCAGCCCCAGCAGTCACCAGCTTAAATATGGACGCAGGCGGATATGCACCAGAAATCGCACGATTCGTAAGCGGTCGCAGGGAATCCAAGGCTACCTGAGCCCACCCCTTGTTCCTGTCCCGCCGCTTCATGGAAAAAATATTAGGGTCCATTCGCGGGGAACTGACCATCGCAAGAATCTCACCGTTCCGCGGATCGATAGCCACCAGGGCAGCCTTCGCCGTATCCGGAATCGCCTCCTCGGCAGCCCTCTGCAATTTCAGGTCTATCGTCGATACAAGATGTAGCCCGTCCTCAGGTTCAATGATACCACCTTCATCCAGAACGGCCCGCACCTCTCGTCCCGAGGCGTTCACTTCCACAAGCTTCATACCGTTCTTGCCGCGAAAATCCCTGTCATACTGCAGTTCAAGCCCTTTCTGGCCCACACGGTCTCCTTGCGAATAACCGGCATATTCAGGCAGCTTCAGCTGTTCTTCCGAAATTTCACTCGTATAGCCAAGCACATGCGCAGCAAGCGTCCCATACAGATATTCCCTGCGCGATTCAATTAATGTCACCACCCCGGGAAGTTCAGATGAATGTTCTTCCACAACAGCCACAAGCTCCGGGGACGCGTCTTCCAGAATGCGGATAGGCCGAGTCCTTATCCAGCGAGACCTTTGGAACGCGGTATCCAGCGCAAGCGAATCAAAGAAAGACACTCCCATGGAATCGCGAATATTCAGCAACCTCTGGAAAACGGAATCGCGCCCCTCCTTAGTCCGCGGCAAATCCATCGATTGCAGCGCGACCTGGTACGAGGGCCTGTTGCGCACAAGGACATTTCCGTTTCTATCGTAAATGTAGCCTCGACTTGCAACCAGCTCCACCTTTCGCAGACGGTTGTTTTCCGACCGTTGCAGGTTTTCCGCATAATGAATATACTGCAACGAAAACAATCGTAAAAGAAGAATCCCGAACAGAAGACAGATTCCCGCGAGGAATATGACAACATTCAAGTTCCGAAGCTGCCTCGCCTCGCTTTCCGCCGAATCGCTATACATGATTTTTCGTCTTCTCGGACTTCAAGTAAAAGAATATACCACCGACAAGCAGCGTATAGGCACATTCCGGCAACGTTTTCATCACAAGCATAGTCGTCACGACCTCGTTTCCAAGCCCCGTTATCAAATAGTAAACCAAGTCACACAAGAAAAAAGCTAAGCAAAGCACTCCCAGTCTCCCAGGCAGATTCAGCTTCAGGATACGTTCCTCAAGCTGCCCCACACAGAAACCGACAACAGTCAGAGCCATCGCATTTGCGCCAAGCCACTCCACCGGGGCATAGACATCTAATGTAAAACCTGACAGGAACCCCCAGAAGCAGCCTGCGGCAGGTCCATATCGAAGCGCTACCGAAACAATAAAAATCAATACGAAATCAGGCGCAATCCCAAAAATCTGCAACCAGCCACCCACAGTCATCTGTGCCGCAAAAACCAGAACATACAAGGCCAAGACGCCCAGCCACTTAAAGTTTTTCATCCAGCAGCTCCTGTACCACCCAATCAGGCTCCTTCTCCATTACGAAAACCTCCTCCAACGAGGAAAATTCCTGAAAAGGAGTCACATCCATAAGACTCATCACATCCACATCGGACTTACGAACCGCCTTTACCGTCCCCACAGGAATCCCTTTCGGAAAAATTCCCCCAAGCCCGGACGTAATCAAGGTATCGCCTTCCTTCACCCCTGCATGCGAGGGAATCATGGCCGAAAGTTCACGACCATCCAAAGATTCAATAAAACCAACTATGCGAGTACGCCTTTCCAGAACAGACAACTTGAGATTCGGGTCCACCAACAGCTGCACCTTGGAATGCGAAAGCTCAGCCTTGGTAATCTTTCCGACTAGACCATTCATAGAGAACACGGGCATAGACTCTTTCACCCCATGATGCGTTCCGCGATTGATAACCAAAGTCGTAAGGAATCGACCAGGATTGTGCCCCACCACGCGTGCAGTCACAATAGGATAGTCCCACTTATCGTCAAACCTGACCAGCGTGTGCAAACGCGCAAGTTCCTGCAAACCCTCACTTGCATGGTAGGTTTCCTGACGAAGCCTCGCATTCTCGTTTTTCAAAACCTCGTTCTCGGCAACAATAGCCTTGTAAGCGTTAATAGACGAGGCCGCCAGTTGGGCCGGATAAAAGAAACTCGACAACGCCGTTGATACAATACTTGAACGGACAGCCATGGGAGCAGCATGCATGGCTATCCCCAAAATCAGAAAAAAGGCAAAAGCGACAACGCCATGCCTTTGAGTGAACAAGTCGATTATAAAGCGGAAAGCCCTAAACATCGAAATGCAATTTTATTTTGGAATTAATTCAGCGAAGCGATAAGGACAGGACGGAACTTGTCCAAATCTTCGAGAATACGTGCAGCGCCCTTGCAAACGCAAGTAAATGCATCATCAATGACATTGACAGAAAGACCCGTTTCCTTACCGATACGTTCATCAATGCCTCGCAACTGGGAACCGCCACCCGTCAAGATAATGCCGTTATCGTAGATATCCGCAGAAAGTTCCGGCGGCGTAACGCTCAGCGCCTGCTTCACAGCCTCGATAATAGCCGTAATCGGCTCGTTGATAGCCTCGCGGATTTCTGCGCTCCCGATAGGAAGCGTATGCGGCATGCCACTGATAAAGTCGCGGCCCTTGACTTCCATCGTCAATTCCTCTTCAAGCGGACTTGCAGAACCAATCTGAATCTTGATTTGCTCAGCAGTACTTTCACTCACACAGAGATTGTACATAGTACGCAAGTAGCGGACAATAGCATCATCCATCTCGTCACCGCCCACACGCACAGAAGCGCTACAGACAGAACCATTCAAGGCGATGACTGCGATATCGGAAGTGCCACCACCAATATCCACAATCATATTGCCCATCGGCTCATGCACAGGAATCCCCATGCCGATAGCGGCAGCCATCGGCTCATGTACAAGGAAAACATCCTTCGCACCGGCAATTCTAGCGGCATCGATAACAGCGCGCTTTTCCACCTCGGTGATTCCGCTCGGAACACCAACGACCACACGCGGTTTTACAATCCACAGCGGATACTTTTCCACGCGCTCAATGAACTTCTTGAGCAACGTCTCGACAAGCTCGAAATCAGCAATAACGCCGTCATGCATCGGACGAACCGCCTTGCAGCCATCCGGAGTACGACCAAGCATCTTCTTCGCCTCCGAGCCAATTGCTAAAACATCGTTGTTACGACTATCAACCGCAATCACCGTCGGCTCATTAATCACAACACCCTGACCGGCCACATGGACAAGCGTATTCGCTGTTCCAAGGTCGATACCAATATCGCAAGAAAAAATACGAAACAAAATCTATCCCTCTAAGAAAAATCCCGTTAAAAAATATAACTAAAACACTAAAAATAAAAAACTTCTTATTTCTTACGGCAGAGAATCCCTGCCGAATTTCAAGACCTTGAGATATCGATCCCATTTTCTCGTATGTACATCGTATCTGTACTTGCGCTTTTCGTACATGGCAATGTTCCGATAAATGAAGAAATCGACTTCGGCATAAGCCGCATAAACCTCAGCAGAGGCACCATCAAACAATCGAAAATCCTTAACCCTGTAATACGGCTCGCCGAGCAGATCTTCCTTTTTCGTATTCGCATTCATGGATTCCGCGACCATGAACTTCAAGTCTTCCTGCAAATACGGAAGAAGTTTATTTTCAATTCTTTCAGTCGGTTCAGAACATGCGACTAGAAGCAAAGTCAATAGACAAAACAAAATTCTCATGGACTGCAAAATAAAAAAAAAGAAATGCGCCCGTACAGACGCATTTCCAAATACTCTCGTTTTAGATACTAGAACGAATACGTTGCAGAAATTCTGGAGAACAGGCGACCTTCACCCTGGAACGGGTTACGGAAAAGCAAGTCTTCAGCGACAGTCACATCAATCTTCAGCTTTTCTTCGATGTTGATACCGAAACCGAAACCAACGTGGTCATCGATGGAACCATCGGCAAGCGGGTTCGTGCTGAAGAAGTTGCCGTTATCCTTGCAAATGCCATAATTCTTGTCGCTGTTCTTAGCCTCGTTCTTGGAGTCCACATCACACTGCGTGTAGAGAATGGACTTCTGGCCACCAACACGAATCACGAACCAGTCCCACCAGATGTTACGTTCGATACCGAAGCTAATCTTGCCACCGATATCCTTACGTTCATCCCAGTTCGGCTCATCGATACCACTGGCATCATAAGTCCAATCACCGGTATCCTCGTTATAGAACCAGTCGTGAGCCTTCTTCTTGTTCCAGATGAAGTCGCCACCCAGCCAGAAGAAACCGCGATCCAAGGCGATATTCACACCAAGGCCAACCTGCACATGATTATCACGCAGACCTGGAGCCTGAGCAAACTTCAAGTTAAGCGCAGGAACAAGTTCACCGTCAATAGCATCGAGCGTAAAGAAGGCGCGGGACTTGATCAAGTAAGTGAAGTCACCATCATCAAAGAAGCTATGATGTTCCGGACCATACTGCACACGAGCAAGACCGAAGTCGAATTCAAGGTCAAAACCGTTATTAATCTGGAAATTCAAGCCTCCATCAGCCTGCACAATCGAAGCAAACGCAGACTTGTCCACCTGATAAGTGCCATCGGAAGCCTTGGAACCACCATCCTGCTGAGCGATATAAATATGCAAACCCCAAGCATTACCATTGGAAAGCGTACCACCCAAGAATCCGTCGAAGTTCGTCACAGTTTCAGGAACCGCAGAACGTATCCCCTTTTCATCAATGACATAGTCCGGGAAATACATTGCAAGATCGGTATTAACACGTCCAAAAACACCACCGATGGAAAGACGCGGATCCGGATTATTGGCATCACCAAAAGAAACGGAGAAAATGCCACCGAACATCGGATGTTGAGGGTCAAGATTCTTACCCGTTTCAACATCCTGATTATACGGTCCAAAACCTCCAATCAAATAATTAGAATAAAGGTTGATATTGGCAGGGTTGTCATAAATGCTGATATCATCCATAACATAAGTCGTATTCTTACCCATGGATTCAATTCTAGCAAACGTTGCAAAAGCAGACCCCACTCCAAGGATGCCAAACGCAGCTCCTACAGCGGCCACAGTTTTCAAGTTCATTGTCGACTCCTATCGAAATTTATGATATAAAGTTAGTTTTATAAAATAAAAAACGCAACAAAAATTTATTCCAAAAATCGTTTTTTTCATTTTTTTCACATAAAAGAACAATTAAAAGAACAAAAAGCCAAAATCACCAAGGACAAGACGCCATAACCATAAGAAATTTTTCAAACAAATACGAAAAAAGGCCAGACATTGTCTAGCCTTTTTCTGTGTTTTAGCACAAAGGATTATTCGGAGAACGTGAACGGAATAGTCACCGTTGTGTTACCGGACTTAACCTTGCTGAAGGTCCAGCGGCTTACAGCCTTCTTGATTTCACCATCGAACTCGCCGTAGCCAGTCGTGGAGGAAGCAATAGAAATGCTGATAACTTCACCACCCGGAGCAATCGTGAACTTCAAGGTAACCTTACCCTGGAATCCCGGTTTCTTCTTCAGGAACTTGTTATAGGTGTGACGGAGACCCGGAGTACGCTGACGGACAACCTTCATGATGTCTGCAGCAGAACGGGAACCACCACCAGCGCCCATGTCGATATCGCGTTCAGACGGAGTCTTGATAGAACCCTTAGCCTTAGTAGCGATACCACCGCCACCACCGCCAAGGAGAGAACCAAGGCCATCACCGATACCACCGGAACCGCCTTCGCCATAACCTTCGTTAAAGCCACCGTCAGCCTTACCGCGACGACCACCGAGAACGGTCTTACCCGTAGTCTGGAGACCAGCGACGTCCTTCAAGACCTTGTTAATGTCCTTCGTGAACTTCTGGTTCTTCATGAGGTCATAAGCAGCAGCACTGGCGTTCTTGGTCTGAGCAGTGAGGAGCTTGAGCACGCCGCGAGTCTGCGGAGCGTTCGGCTGGCCCTTACCACGCGGCTTACCACCGCCACCGGCCTTCTTACGAGGCTTCTTCGGTTCTTCTTTCTTCTTTTCTTCCTTCTTCTCTTCCTTCTGTTCGATAGTCATAGAAGCGGAAAGATCTTCGCTAGCAGATTCTTCGAAGACAACTTCGTCAACGATTTTTTCGTAGGCAGCAGCCCAGAAGCACAATGCCAAGGCAACGATAAGAGAGACACCGGCGATTGCACCCATCTTCTTGTCGGATTCCGGCATGAGGGACGCAATAAACGGATCAACAGTATTCTTCTTAGCCATTGTTATTCCTCCCCGCCATTCTTCTGAGACACGGCGAATGCAATGTTCGTGTATCCGGCATAGCCGCATGTGGCCATTACCTTATACATAGCATCGTACGGAATATTCTTGTCGATCTGGACAACGATGTTACCAGCTTCATCGGCAGGAAGCCCCATCTTAAGAGCATGTTCCTGTTCGATTGCACGACGGTCCTTCAAGATATCATCCAACTTCTGAACCAAGAGGGAATCCTGCTTGAGAACGTCTTCAGTCGGGAGCACCTTTTCATTATCAGCGATAATGTAGTTTGCATCGATGATAACGGTCAAGGAAACAGTCTTCGGCTGAATCTTGGAAGTGGAAACAGGAAGGACCAGGTTTTCTGCTTGAGTCAAAAGCTGACCTTCAGCGTCCAAGTTCTTGATCATGAACACCAAGATAATGGTCATCATGTCCATCATGGACGTCAAGGAGAAAGGTACGTCTTCGCTATATTTACGAGTTTTTCTAGCCATGATTAACCTCCCAACTTAGCAAGGTTGATCTTGCTGAAACCAGCTTCCTTAGCGCGGTCCATCATCTGAATGATCTTGTCGAACTGAGCATCGTCATCAGCAACGATAATGATGTTGTCAACGTCGTCAAGGTCAATGAACTGAGTATGGATAGCAATAAGGTCCTTGGCAATGGCATCGTATGCAGAAAGCGGATAGATGATATTCTTGTTAGCAGCATCCGGTTTAAGCGTACGAGCAGAGTTCGGTGACAAAGTAGCAAGTGTGGTACCCGGATTCGGCTTCTTGAGTGCGGCAGGCTTGTTCAAGCCCAAATCGCCTTCACCCGGAAGAGCCAGGAAGTTATTGGCACCGTCCACGTAAGCACTGTCAGCAGTCGGTTCTTCGCCACCCTGGGAAGAATAAACGGCCCACATGACGCGACCAGCATCTTCTTCGGATGTTTTCAGGATATTCCAAAGTTCGATAGACTCGATATCGTACAGGTACTTTTCAGCATCCATAAACGAGCCATCCTTGCACTTCGGCCCTTGTCCAGCAGCAACAGCTTTCTTGACATCTTCCTTCGCATAAGTGACCAACTTACCATCGGACTTGCAGCGGAACGTCCACATTTCCTTGAAATAGACGTTCGGCTGGAAACCGCCGCGAGCACCGATAACAAGATAGTCAGCAGTGATAGCGACAGACAAGTTCAATGCTTGTTCGTCAGGAGGAGGTACTTCGTTATTGTCCATAATCATTTGGCGTTCAGGCATATTGATTTCGACAATAGCGAGCTTAGAGAAAGCTGTCATGGACAAAAGCATAGGAATAAGAATAGTGAACAAGCCCATCGCCGGAAGCAAATCCGGTTCTTCGACCTTTCCTGGTTTCTTGATTTCTTTTGCCATGTTTTATAACTCCATTTAAAATTAAACTCTCAGCAGATTACGAGAGGGAGTTGATAATCTTGAGGCCCTTTTCTTCCATTTCCTGGATAAGGCGTTCAGAGTTCATGTTGAGGATACCAACGAGAACGAGGAGCGGCACAGCGGAGAGAAGTCCGAGGAGCGTAGTACCCATAGCGATAGCAATACCATCGGAAAGGGCCTTAGCACGTTCAGAAGCCGGCTTGTTAGCAACAGCATCGAATGTGAAAATCAGACCGTAAATCGTACCCATAAGTCCGAGCAACGTGGAGATGGAAGCCATAACGGAGATGATGGAAATATAACGGGTAAGACGCGGAGCTTCAGTGAGGAACACAGCATCGCTTGCAGCAGTCATCTGGTCACGAGCCTTGTCAGCATCGCTGCAGTTGAGCTTAGCGCTAACGATAGCGTCCATAACCTTAGCAATCGGGAGCTTGGAGCCCTTAGCGAACTGCAAAGCCTGTTCGAGCTGGTTCTGCATAACGAGCTTACCAAAGTCAGCCATAAACTTACCACGACCCTTAGAGCTCTTCACCATGATGTATACAACACGTTCAATTGTGAAGCCCAAGCCGATGACAAACACGGCAAGAATGATCCACATGAACTGATAACCATCAGATTCGGGGCTGAAAGATTCAATCATTTTTTCCATTTTGAGTTACTCCTTTATTGAGTTTTTGAGTTGTTTTTTTTGTTGTTTTGAATAATCTTTGTTCATATTTATTTTTTTTCGGGCAATAAAGGGAACTTTTTGGAGTAAAACTTTGTTTACCCCAGCGGAATCGCCTTTAAACCCAATAAAACAGGGGAACCCAATGAACTAGGGTTCCCCGTAAAATAGTTTTTACCGCTATTTCTTCTTGCCTTTTTTGCCTTTTTTGCCCTTCTTGGACTTAGAGGCCTTGGCTTTTTTGCCCTTCTTGCCCTTCTTCGGAGTTTCGACAGCAGCCGCTTCGTCTTCAGACGGTGCAATAGTTTCCTGTGCAGCCGGGATAGAGACCGGAGTCGGGTTTTCAAGAGCCTTCTTCAAGTCAGCAAGTTCGGCAAGAAGCTTTTCATTTTCTTCCTTGCTTTCCTTGACAATTTGACGATAGGTCATGACCTTTTCTTCGATGGACATAGCGTCAGACTTTTCAATCTGTTCAAGACGAGCCTTCATCTTGAAGTAAGCCGGGTCGGCGAACAACGTAGACGGATCGAACTTTTCGATAGTCGTAGAAAGAACTTCGTTGGCTTCATCCAAAGTCTTCAAAGTTTCAAACAACTTGGCGGTCCATTCGTTGTCGATGCCATAGTGAGCAGAAGCCTTGATACCGGTAGCGCACTGCGGGATAGCAAGTTCCCTTGCAGCGTTAGAACGGTTTGTCAATTCTTCGCGGTAGGCTTCGAGGTCTTCATGAGCGGCTTCGATAGCGTCAGCCTTCACCATGCCCTGACCAACATATTCCCTTACGATAAGGGCACTATCAGGAACCGGAGAAGTAGCGAATGCATCGGCGACTTCGACAAACACAGCGCAACCTTGGTAGAACATTTCGATATAGCCCTTTTCAGCTTCAATCACATCCTTGTTGTAGAAGCCCTGGTCACGAGCAAGGTCGATGTTCTTCTGGAAGATCGGACGAGCCTGCTCATAGTAAGTCGGAAGCTGTTGAACAATACCGATACGTTCAGCAAACTGTTCTTCTTGCTTCTTACTGGTGAGCTGCTGTTCACGAATCTTAGCAGCCATGTTCACGAAGAGCATACCCATTCTGTTGGTGGCACGGAACGTCCACTTTTCAGAAGCGTAAGCAGCAGACTTTGCGTAATGGCTCATGGCCTTCTGCAAAATGTCAACCAAGCTCTTGATGGTCTTAGCCTTTTCCTTTTCCTTACCCTTGAGCGCAACAGGAACCATCTTGTTGTATTCCTGCTCACCCATGTAGAAGGCAGCTTCAGCCGGAACACCCGGATCAGCATTCTTAATCTGCAAGCCGTACTTATCGTAAGCATCAAGAGTCTTGACGTATTCAGCAACAGCCTTATCATCCTGCTTAAGTTCTCTGTAGGCACGAGCCATACCAAGGTGAGCAGCAATCAGCTTTTCCTTATCTTCGCTATAGGCGCTAACAAAGTTCTTGTATTCCTGAATGGCGAGATCCCACTTCTTGCCGTTTGCATAAGCAACCGGGATGCTGAAGGCAGCGTCAACTGCATAGGAGCTCTTCGGGTAGTCACGGACAAGTTCCTTGGAGCAGCGGATAGCTTCGTTGGTCATCTTAGCTTCGTCATAGCTCAAGCAGGCGCTATAGAGGAAGGACGGAGTCTTTTCGTTATCTTTATAACGCTTGGCCAATTCAAAGGTAATAGCAGCATTCTTCTTATCCGGGATGGAATCGTAGGTCTGGGCGGCAAAACCAATTGCCAAGAAGGCCATGGAATCCTGCGGGAAGTTGTTCGTGATGAACAAGAACGTCTGAGCAGCAAGCTGCGGCTTCTTGTCCTTCTTGTAGTTGCTAGCAGCACGCAAGATACCCTTAATGGTAAGCGGAGAAGATGCATACTGTCTCGGCAAAATCATGAACGTTTCAGCAGCCTTGTTATACTGGTTCAAGTTTTCGTAAGCAGCACCAGCTTCGAACACAGCCTTATCGGCAATGTCGATCTTCGGATAACGCTTAACGAGGTCTAAGTAAGCCTTGGCGCCAGCTTCGAACTTGTTAGCCTTAATAGAAGCGTCAGCCTTCTGGAACAAGACGTATGCAATAGCCTTTTCAATTTCAGTGGCCATGGAGTCATTGCGAGTTTCCTTGACCTGAGCGTACTGCTTGTACAGCCATTCGAATTCCTTCAAGGCATCGTCAAGTTCGCCAGATTCCAACAGGGATTGAGCGAGCATACGGCTGATGAGCAAAATGTACTGATGCTTCGGGAAATCCGTTCTCAGCTTGCGGAGAACGCCTACAGCAACCTTGAACTGCTTTGCATCGTAATGAACGATAGCGGCGTTATAAGCAAGTTCTGCGGCTTCCTTGTTCTTGCCGAACTTAGCCATGTACTTGTCAACCTGATCAAAGTAAGCCTTTGTTTCAGGAAGATTGTATGCCTGAGCAGCATCGTCATTAGCCTTGGACTTTCTAGCTTCTTCACGAGCCTGGTCCATCATGAGAACAGCGTTATAGGCAGCTTCATCCTTCTTCAGAAGAGCTTCGGAGCCCATCGGACGGCGGCCATAGCGAGTCGTATCGGCGTCAACAATCCAGTTGAACATCTTAGCGGCATTCGCGTTCTGACCCATTTCTTGATAAACAAGGGCCAAGTTAATGTGAACCTTGTACTCATCCCAAGTCGGTTCCTTGGCATAGCGCTTCAGGAATTCTTCATAGGCCTTAATAGCCAAACCATACTGCTTCTTACCGCCCTCGATATCACCTTCCTTGGTAATCTTGGCAGCACGAGCATGATGGAACTGCGGAATGTCGAGCATAGCGCCACGAATTGCAGCTTCAGCATTCTTCACTGATTCAGGATACATCTGATTTTTCTTGAACCAAGAAGAATTGCGGTCATAGCGCTTCACGATGACATAACGATAATCCTGAGCTTCATCAAACTTCTGCTGAACAATCAAGATTTCAATGCGAGCAATATCAGCAAGCGGAGCATCGATGTAATCGGGGTTGATTTCCATCAAGCGCTTGAAAGACTGCACAGCTTCCTCGTTACGGTCATGATCCTTGTTCTTCATACCGATACGATAGTACACAGAATCCTTGAACGGAACACTCTTATCCTTCAAGAAAGATTCTGCTTCAGCAACGCCACCACCTTCAAGGTCAGAGAAGGATGCAGCCATGAAGTCCATAGCTTCAGCGCGCAAGTCAGCAGGATATTTACCCTTATCAGCACCAATGATGTAATCATAATACTTCATTGCAGCAGTTTCAAATTCTGCAATGTTGTAATAAGATTCAGCCAAGTGGTACATGGCAAGAGCAGCTTCCTTACCCGTCAAGTTTTCGAAGTTTGTCACCTTCTTATAGGCGTCAATAGCATCGCGGAACTTGCGGTTCATGAAGTGATATTCAGCAATACGGAGCCAAGCCTTAGGAACTAGGCCGTCTTGCGGGAAGTCCTTGACAAGCTGCATACGAAGCTTGAAGGCCTTTTCATCTTCACCACTGGCTTCCTGCACAGCAGCAGCCTGGTAAATCACAGTCGGGGCCTTGGGAGCCTTCGGATACTTGTCAATATATTCGAGGAAATAGCCCAAGGACTTCTGGTGATCAGCCTTGGGAAGTTGATCGATGTTGGCGCACTTAGCCGGCTTGTTATCACGGTCAGCGCACCAAGCAACGTCTTCTTCATACTGGGCATTCTTGTCCAAGAAGATTTTTTCTTCCAACTGGAACTGATAATAACCCAACTGCTGAAGGGCACTGGCGCAACGGCTGCTTTCCTTACCCTTACAAAGGTTAACCTGCTTTTCCCATTGAGCAATTGCATCCTGCATGCCCTTTTCATCAAGACCACCAGAACGGCAAGCCTGTTCAGCCTGATTTCTGAGAACTTTATAAGAGCCAGCGCATTCTTCGTAACCAGAATTGCCCTTACCAATGGATTTGCACTTAGCAAAGAGTTTTTTAGCTTCTGCAGTTTTGTCCTTACATGGATCAGATGAGGCAAATGAGGTGCCAATCATGGAGCACACCACTGCCGACACAAGCAAAAGATTTTTCATCGTTGTCTATCCACCTATATAATCAAAAAAAAGGGACAGGCCCGGATTACTCCAGGTCTCCCAATTCGTCTGCTGCAGGAAGTCCAGACGACGATCCGCCGCCCTGACCCACCTTGGTCTTGACAGTTGCCAAAGTGAAGCCTGCATCTTCAAGAATACGTTTACGGTTGGATTCAAAGCGATCACTCTGAATCGACTTTTGCATGAAGGAAGCGTAATCTTCGATGGCCTGGTTAGCCTTGTCGAAGGTCGGACGCAAAGCTTCGCGCTTGCTTTCCACACGAGGAGTGGGCAGCTGACGAGCAAGATCCAAGGCATGAACCTGAACAGAGTCAAATTCGGCCTGCATTGCATCGTAAGCCTGGCGGGCACTATCACGAGCAGCGACAGAGACAACCGGCTGTTCAGTGCGCTTTTCAGCCTGTTCAAGGGCTGCAATAGCGTCATTGTATTCCTTCTTCATGAAGTGGCAGTAACCAACCACGAGGTAAGCTTCGGAAACGAGGAAGGATTCAGGAAGATTCTTGATAATCCATTCAGCAGGTTTCATGGCTTCGTTCGGCTTGTTCACCTTGAGGAAGGACCAAGCAATACCGAGCATAGCTTCATCATAAACCGGGGAGCCAGCCTTGACCTGACCATACATCTGAGCGGCAGCGGCAATATCAGCCTTTTCGCCAGAGAAGAAGAGGTGGCCGAGCTTCACCTTAGCTGCATCCTGAAGATCACGTTCAGACTGGTTGGAAACCGGCTGTTCAGTAATATCGCGGAAGCAGTTTTCGGCTTCATCAAACTTGCCCATACGGCTATAAGCAATACCCATGGTATAACGAGCATAGAAGTAGTTTGCGTTACCCGGAAGAATGGCTGCCAAAAGATCGACAGATTCCTGATATTGACCCTGTTCGAACTTAATCTGGCCGGCAACGTAGTCAGCGTCAGCCTTCACGTCACTTTCACCGAACTTCTGAGCAATGTTTTGATACTTAGCCATAGCTTCAGTATACTTGCCTTCCTTATAGTCGATATTCATCAACTGGAAGTGGTACTTGGCGCGTTGGTCGCTCTGCGGATAACGCTTGATAGCATCTTCGTAAATGGACTTAGCAGCCTTGTGCATACGGAGGTTTTCGAAGGACTTGGCCTTGTAGAAGGCTGCCTGGTCAACCAAGTGGAATGCAGGATACTTCGTCTGAACCTTACCGAAGGCATAAGCAGCTTCAAGGAACTGACGATTCAAGTAAAGACGCATAGCGTAACGGTAATCGTTTTCAGGCTCGATCTTCAAACGACGATAGCGTTCTTCGCCAATCTTTTCTTCGCGTGTATCGCCAAAGCGAGAAGTCAGCTTGACAGCCCAGACAAAGCCACGATTCTTTTTAGCGTAGATATCGTCATGGGACATTTCAAGATCAAGAGCCAAGTAACGGAAGATGCTCACATCCTTGACGTTGACCGTTGCACCGGCAACCGGATAGCCTTCCTTCGTGAAACGGAGGCGGACACCAAGGTGCGGGGAAAGGTAGTATGTCAAAGTGAAGCTGGATTCAAGATTGCAACCATCGCCACCTTCGTCCTTATCATGGAAGACATCAATGACAGAAAGTTCAGCCTTGATTTCCAAAGCGCGGTTAAGACCACGCCAGAACAAGGACACGTTCAAGTTGGCAGGGATGCTATAAGTATCGTCGCCAGCACTTCCGAAGAAGCCCGGAACAACGAAGCCTCCATCATCGCTTGTGCTGATGCTCGGCTGAGCCAAGTTCTGCAAAGCAACACCAATCAAGAGGTAACCAAACTTGGAGGAAGCCATCGGGTTCCAGCTCAAGCCCACATCGGCGCCAATCGTCACCTGCTTGACTTCATCGAACTGATTGATGTACAAGACAGAAAGATCGATACCGAGGGAAAGGAACTGCATGAGCCTATAGGAGTAGCCAATCAAAGTAGCAATTTCACCATAGGATTCACCACCATCGATGGAAGCACCGTTTTCGAACAAAGAGACGCCAATCGTATGCTTATAATCAATCGGGTAAGTCAAGCTGACGTATTCCTGGTTGGCTTCACCACTGATAGTGCTGAAGAATCCAGCGCTGAATTCCAGCTGGTCCGTTTCAGAGATACCAGCCGGGTTCACATACATGGAAGTATTGCCACCAAATTCAGCAAACCAGTCATTCTGTTGATACTTATGCGGAGAATAGGTGGCTCCCTTTGCAAACAGAGATGTGCTGGCAACAGCGAGTCCCAAAGCGGACATTTTGATGATACTAGTACGCAACATCACCTACTCCTTTACTTAATATCCGTGCGAATGAATTCGATACGACGATTCTGCGCACGCCCTTCGGGGGTTTTGTTAGAAGCAACCGGCTTGGTGTCACCGAGACCCTTCGTCACGATACGGCTTTCAGCAATGCCCTTTTCGACGAGGAAGTTCTTCACAGAGGCGGCACGGTCAGCAGACAATTGCATGTTCTTGTCCTTGTTGCCAACGTTATCGGTATGGCCAACAATTTCAAATGTTGTTTCAGCGAAGGTTTCCATGATATCGACAACCTTCATCAAGGAGATGTAGGAGTCCTGAGTAATGGAAGCCTTACCGGATTCAAAGTTAACGCCTTCGAGAACGAAGACCTTCTTAGGCGGCTGAGGAACTTCATCCGGGCAGCCATCGTCATCCTTGTAACCGTTCAGAGCTTCAGCCTGTTCCGGGCAAAGGTCAACGCCCTTACATACGTGTGCAAAATTGGAGAGCATACCCTTAGCTTCAACCCACGGGTCGCAGAGACCGTCACGGTCGTTATCAGCATCCGGGCAACCATCGTCGTCCTGGAAACCATCAAAGTCTTCAGCTTCTTCGGGGCAGTTGTCGAAGCCCGAGCAAACCGCAGCATATTTCTCGGCAAAACCTTCTTCAGAAACCCAAGGATCGCAAATACCATCGGCATCGGTATCCGGATTACGTGTTTCTTCAACAGCCTCTTCTTCCTTAACGACATCAGTCATCGTAAGACCGATATCCAGCTTACCCTTGCCGCGCTTGATCATCGGCGAAGTCGGCTGGCAGTAGAAGTTCGGATTGGAAAGCGAATGATGAATGAACTTCGGATCCAAAGAGACGTTCGTACGGTTCACCTTGATAAACTGATTGAACGGATAGTAGTTCTTGTAGATGTTGTTGTACTCCACCTTCGTCTGACCCGCAGCCGGGTCTGCAAACACACCGTAGTAGTGGTTTTCCATGAAGATGTTGTTACGAGCAATCACATTGGTCGGTCCCTTCAAGGCAAGGCCGGAATAGCCATTGCGAAGGACGACGTTCTGTTCAATAAATGCATCGAGAGACTTAGCACCCCAGGCAAGAATACCGGACCAGCGGTTGCCGTACACCACGTTGTTGCGGAGCCAGGGGAGTGAAATAAAGGCACCGATACCCGTTGCATGGTTATCAAGCACATAGCAATGGTGGATATAAGGTGCGGCGTTTTCACAAAGGATACCTTCAAGACCGTTTCTCACCGTAAAGTGAGACATTTCGGCACCAGAAGTACCCATGACGGTCGGACCTCTGCGGCCACCATCAATGATAGTAGTGAGCGGATCTTCACCCTTCAAGACAACACCCATAATCAGGGTGATGTTTTCATTGTAAACTCCGCGCTTTACGAGGATTGTATCCCCGGCATCAGCATTACCGAGAGCATCTGCAATCTTGCTGTAATCACCAGGCACGTTGATATTCTTTGCCATGGCGGTTCCGGTAAGAAGCATTGCCCCGGCCGTAATTAAGACCAGTTTCTTTAGGGTCATACTGCTACGTTTCTCCAATCATAGAACACATAAAAATTCATTAACTTATAGTTTGCCATTTCGACAAATATAAACCCATGTGGGAATATACCTTCATAAATGACTTTAGTCAAATACTTTTATCAATTTTTGCCCTTTTTAAGGTAAAAAAATAGATATAAATGATTTTCTAGCTTCACTTTCCATCAATCCTCGGGGGGAAGACCAACCTTTTCCTCCTCTTTCTTTGCACCTTGGATCGACACGCGAATATCCTGACAGGTCTTTTTGATATCCTGGAGGATTTTGCGGGCACGAGTACCGGCAGACTTGTTTCCCCGCTCGAACTTTTCATATTCGCGCTTGAAACTTTCCATTTCTTGTTCAAGGTCGTTAACTAAACTCATAAGCAAACTCCCAAAAAAGATGCTTTTTGCAAAAATAAATAAAGTTTTTTCGCAAAATTTCACTCATTTGCAAAATTACCTTTACGTATACATATTATTACAAACTTTTTCCATTCTCAACATTTTATAAACTACTAGATAACTTCCATAAATTTCGCAAAGCGGTCCATCCGTGTTCACCCACATTTTCCGAAAAGTCATTGACAAACATTTCGATATGCGCACGGATGACGGCAAGGTCCTTCGTCTGCGCTTTTTCGATGATAAACGGGGATAATTTATCGACACGCGACTGCGCCACAGAGAGGCTACGGCGAATTTCCGTTTCTACGGACTCTATCGCATCTTTTCCAAGCGACTTTTTGGCAACAGCGATGCCAAGAGGTATCGGGGAACCCGTTTTCGATTCCCAGTAGGCCCCCAAGTCCTGCAAAAGATGCAAGCCATCCCGTTTCCACGTAAAACGATGTTCGTGAATCGTCACGCCCTGGGAAACATCAGCAGAGAGTAACCCGCGGTAAACTTCGTCAAAAAGGGCGTAGCGAAGCGGAGGCAGGGCGCCAAACTCGTGTTCACACCAGAACCGAAAAAGGAGCGCAGCCGTCGTATTGCACCCAGGAAGAGTCGTTTCTGCTGCAGAATCAAAGGTATCCGATTTGGACGAAAGGAGTAACGGGCCGCAACCGTATCCGATGGCGCCGCCACAATTTAGGCATTCGTATTCTTTTTCAATATGCGGATAGATTTGCGCACTCACCTTGGCGACATCCAATTTTCCGTGTATAACCATTTCATTCAAGGTCTGCACGTCTGCATAATGGACATTCCAGTCAAATGGAGCGTTTTCAAGCCCCTTGACGAGGGCTTCGTAGATGTAGGTATCGTTTGGACAGGTGGAAATTCCAAGAGAAAGCATTTTTTGTAGGGGATTGTGCATGCGATATGCTTATGAATTCAACAAACAAGCAGCAATTGGTTCTTGTAAATTTGGCGTCTTATTTTGCAAGTGGCTTGAACGGTCTCCGAAGCATATACGAAATGCAGATTGAATGGAGGGGGAAAAGTTGTCGCATCTAAAATGCGGCGATAATGGAAATTTAGCTTTTTTCGTTTATTTTAGCGAATTGCGATACGGATTGGTTAAGATTTTGTGGCTTAGGTTCAGGTTCAGTTTTGCAGCGAGAGAGGCTTTCTGCCTTCAAGTGAAAACGCGGCTCAACAGCTTACCCACGGAGCCGTCTTCCCGGCCTCCGAGCCGGGATCTTTCGGTGCATCTCTAAAGCATCTCGCTTCAAAGTAAGATTGCGGCAAAGCCGCCATTATTCACCAGTTCACAAACCACGGCCTATCCCTTCCACTTATTTAAGCAGCATCTAAGATTTTCCAGGGCTTCGTCAATCTTCCATTGCGAGGGGTCGCGGTCGGTGGCGATATTGCTTATGGCGCGAAATTCGTAACAAGGCACATTGAATCGGTTACAGACGGCAAAACAGGCAGCCCCTTCCATTGACTCAACCTGGGCATTAAACAGCCGCGTACGAGTCTCGGAAAGCGCTCGTGTACCCGTGCAGCAGTTTACCGTAACTCCAGCGACAGAAGGCAGATTTGCTAGTTTTTTAGGCAGCATGGACAAATCGCCGCAGGTGTAAACGGATTTTTCGCCACAAACACAATCCCATGGCACAAATTGACCATCGCAACTTTGTACACCCATATCACCAACGACTTCAGAATCAACACGCACGACATCGCCCACATTCAAACCACATCCAACATAGGCACCACCGATTCCAAGCTGATAAACAGCGTCATAACGCTTCTGCGATAACGCAAACGATAGATTCACGGAAAAATCCAGCATACCAACACCACAGACCATGGCATCGCATAATTC
Source organism: Fibrobacter sp. (assembly GCA_045617325.1). Lineage (GTDB taxonomy): Bacteria > Fibrobacterota > Fibrobacteria > Fibrobacterales > Fibrobacteraceae > Fibrobacter. The sequence continues at coordinate 14,201 of JAZLIJ010000199.1, read as the reverse complement.
ATCTACCTTAGCAGGCAAGCGAGAAGAGTATTCAAATTCAACCTGCGGGAAAAGCTTTTCAAATTCCCGCACCGAAGCAACAGCGATTAACCTGCGACTAAGCATCCGTTGTTTAAGTTAGATTATTCCAACTTTTCCACTCGAGATGACAGCTGTTTTTCCAAGGCGTCAACACGATCCAAGTTCAAATTCCACGGTCGCTCCACTTCACAGCGAGCAGCGGCAACGGCAGTCGCCTTCACTAGACATTCTTCCAATTCCAGCCCCAAGCCATCTGCATAAAGCCAGCCTGCAAAGAACGAATCTCCAGCGCCAATATCATTTTGAACAAGAACCATCGGAGGCTGCAACTGGAATCCCTGAAATTTTTTTTCAATCAACCTGAACGCACGCACAGGTCCTTCTTCGTCAGTAACGACCAAGTTCTTGATTGGCAGCCGTTCCAAAACCGCAGTCGCAGTCATCTTCCAGAAAAGCGGACTAGACTTCACCTGCGGGATTCCCAGACGTTCAAGAAGCAAGTCGTACTCATGAGCATTAATTTTCAGCAAATCTACGCCCTTGGAAAGCAGCACTTCAACATCATTCACTGCATCCACAAACACATGCTTGCCCGTAAAATCTAGACCATTGAGAATGTCCACCTTGAATCTCTGCGGGAAAGTTCCGCAGAGAGCCACATACTGCGTCGACTCCCAATAGTCATTTAGCGTTTGGACAAAATCCTCATTCTCGGAATCCGAAAGAACAGGCGAAGGCTCAACAAGTTCTGTCGTCTCACCCGAACATGCGATTGTCGTACAGATTCTCGTCGGTTCATGAATCCAGACAGGCACCTGCTGAAAGCCGCATGCAGAAAGTTCATCAAAAATTTTGGTACCAAGTTCAGCTCCAAGAAAGTGCATCAGCAAAGGCGAGCCGCCCAAAAGTTGCAACACGCGACAGCAGTTGATTCCCTTTCCCGAAGCGAATTCCTTCACCTTGGGAATGCGATGAACTTCGCCTGGAGTCAATTTTTCCAGGAAGAACATCCGCTGCCAAGCTGGATTCAGACCAAGAACCAAAATTTCGTGAGCCATGACGGTTCCTAGAAGTTCACCTTGTAGAACTTGCGCTTACCCACTTGGATGACCAACTGGTCTCCCCCCTTGATTTCAATCTGGGACTGCGGGTCGGCGAGCTTTTCGCCGCCAATCTTCACGCCGCCGTTCTGGACCATGCGGCGGGCTTCGCCCTTGGAGGCGAAGGCCTTGACCTCCACCAGGAAGTCGAGGGCACCGTAGGTGCCTGCCGCAACGGAACATTCCGCAGCATCGCTCGGTATGGCGTTACCGCTATGGATTTCCTTTTCCTTCGCGGCAGCGGCTTCGGCGGCTTCGGCGCCGTAGTACTGCGTGACGATATCCATGGCGAGGATGTGCTTCGCTTCGTTCGGATTCATCTTGCCCGCTTCGATATCGGCAATCATCTGCTTCACTTCGGAAAGCGGCTTTTCGGTCAGAAGTTCGAACCAGTTCTCGATGAGGTTGTCGGCGAGGCTGTAAATCTTGTGGTACATGACGTCCGGAGCTTCGTTGAGGCCCACGTAGTTACCGATGGACTTGGACATCTTGACCTTGCCGTCGGTACCAAGGAGGATAGGCATGAAGAGACCGATCTGCGGTTCCATGCCTTCAAAAATCTGCAAGTCGCGACCGCGGAGCACGTTGAACTTCTGGTCGGTGCCACCCAGTTCCACGTCGCTCTGGATGGCGACGGAATCGTAGCCCTGCATCATGGGGTACATGAATTCGTGCAGGCTGATGGACTGGTTTGCCGTGTAGCGGTTGTGGAAATCTTCGCGTTCAAGCATCTGGGCGACAGTAAACTGGCCCATGAGTTCCGTGACCTTGCTGAACGGAAGCTTACTGAACCATTCGCCGTTGTAGTGGATTTCCACCTGTTCGCGGCGCACAACCTTGAAGAACTGTTCCTGGTATTCCTTCGCGTTTTCAAGGACCTGCTCATGGGAAAGGCGCGGACGGGCCTTGTTTCGACCACTCGGGTCACCAATCTGGGCGGTGTAGTCACCCACGATGAGAACGACCGTATGGCCCAAATCCTGGAACTGACGGAGCTTGCGCATCACCACGGTATGGCCAAAGTGAACATCCGGAGCGGTCGGGTCAACGCCGAGCTTAATGCGGAGCGGCTTCCCCGTTTCGTAGGACTTCTGGAGTTTCTTTTCGAGTTCTTCCTGCGGGACGATTTCGATAACGCCGCGCATCAAAATATCAAGCTGTTCTTTAACAGGACGGAATTGCATAATTTTCTCAGTGGTTAGTGGTTAGTGGTTAGGCATTTGTCAACGATACCAAATAACTAACGATGATTAAACGAGAGTAAATGTAGAATAGTGATTTATAATTGGTCGCCTAGAGTTAGAAAAAAAGGAATAATTTGGATAATATTTAAGATTTCAACAAACACAATTGTTTTAATATCGCCATCTTGACTCCCTAAAAACATTTAACTAAATTCAAAACCAATCAATTTTCCCCACTTTAGGAAGAATCATCTTGAAAAAACTTACGTCAATCAGTTTATTTTCTGGAGCAGGCGGACTAGATGTAGGCTTTGAAAATGCCGGTTTTGAAACTCTATTTGCAAATGAATTTGACCACGACGCGGCGGAGGCTTGGCGAATAAACAGGCCGACAAAAGCCACTGTTATGATTGAAGGAGATATAAAAGACCATATCAAGGAATTATCCAAATTTGCAAATGTTGACGTTCTTTTTGGCGGACCACCATGTCAAGGATTCTCCGTAGCAGGGAAAATGGATCCTAACGATGAACGATCCAAAATGGTATGGATGTTCATGGACGCGGTTAAAAAATCACGTCCAAAAACTTTTGTCATGGAAAATGTAGCCGCCCTCGGAATACTTGAAAAATGGAAAAAAATTCGTGACGAAATAGTTGCCCAGGGAAATAAATTAGGATACAACGTATCTTTCAGGGTTCACCATACATCAGACTATGGAGTTCCTGAAAACCGAGATCGCGTAATTTTCATCGGGATACGCAAAGACATTGGAAAATCAGACCTGTTCTATAAAGAACTTGAAAAATTTATTGTCGCACCAAAATCAGCTAGAGACGCAATCCTTTCAGCAGGTTTATACGGCTCCAAAGAAAATCCACAAACATGCACTGCAAAAGTTTCATTAGCGAATCATCCTATTATGCGTAAATCAGCCTATGCAGGAATGCTTGTTAATGGAGCTGGTCGTCCAATCAACTTAGATGGAATAGCACCAACTCTACCCGCATCCATGGGAGGAAACAAAACACCAATTGTAGATGAAATTGCACTACACGACAAAAATATTCCTAACTGGTTTGAAACATATCATAAAAAATTAAAAAACGGTAAAACAACGCCGTTAAAAACAAAAATTCCTTCAACAATTCGACGGCTTACAATTAAAGAATGCGCAGCAATTCAAACATTTCCACTTGAATACAAATTTAGCGGGCAAAAAACAAAACAATATAAACAAATAGGCAATGCGGTTCCATGTCACTTTGCCGAAGCGATTGCTCAATCACTTCGTAATGCGTTTAAGGAAAAATTCAAATGACCATTGAAATAGACAAAACAGAAGCAACAAAGATTCTTAACGAGTCATACAAAAATTGCCTAAAAATTTCTACCACAGATTGCCTCATCAAAGATACCATTGATTTTGTGTTAAATGGGAAAAATTGTCTTACATATCGTTATATAATGATATCAGCAATCCTCGCAAAATCCATCAACACCAATATCGACATTTTATCACTACAAGCTGGAGATAAAACTACGGGAGCTTATGACGCAAGAAGTCTTGCATCAAAAGTTATATTTCCATTTCAAAAAAAATGTTAGGTAACATAATTGACGGGGCAAACAGCGATCCTTTAGTCAACAAGCCCGGAAGATTTTTAAGATTAGACAAAGAAAATTCTGCAGCAGCAGGAGACCCCTCACTTGCACTAAACGCTCTTTGCGACAACCTTCCCAAAATACAAACTAGTCAAGAAGCGAGAAAATGCATTGATTACATCATTTCATCTTTAATTGAACAAAAAGCTGTTCGTGACACACAACAAGCCTTATACGACCATACCATTCGTAACGCTAGTATATTCAACGTCTATACTTTTTTGAATGATCTACTCAATCAAGGATTTGGGGGAACCGCACTTGTTTTAGTGACAACCGCCCTTTACCACATTCAATTCCCAGAAGAATTATACAAAGTCAAAGCACACCCAGCAAATCAATCTGGTTCATCCAAAAGACAATTTAGCGATTTAGATCTCTATCGTGACGAAAAACCATTCATGGGGACAGAACTCAAAGACAAGCCCTATTCATCTTCAGACATAGACCATGCTGCGGAAACAGCATATAAGGCAGGGGCATCAAGTTTACTATTTGTTGCAGGAAGACAATCTAACTTTGCTTCACAGCCACCTACTTATTTTAACGAAGCACGTGCAAAATACGCAAACAAAGGAATGTTTGTTGGAGTAACATCAATTGATTCTCTTATGGACACAATTATTTCAGGTCACCCCGAAATGAATGCTGCTCATATACTACAAATCGTATGCAACACAGCAGAAGATATAGGCGCATTAGAAGCGCAAATGTGGATTTACGGCTATATGTCCAAAGAATCTAATTAGCCCCTATAATTGATGTCCCGCATCACACGCAGTTAAAGATATAATTTCTTCACTTTTTGTATTCGTTTTCGTCGATTCCAAGTTGCTTTATTTTATAGGCAAGAATACGAGGCGTCGTTGAAAGGGCGCGGGCGGCGGCGGCAACTTTGCCTTTGGCGCTCTTGAGGGCATCGCAGATGATATCGCGTTCGTAAGCATCCACCATGAGTTTCAAGTTTCCGCTTACGGGAGTGCCGCTCGTTTCGTCGGTCTGGATAGTCGGCGGAAAGTGGTGCGGATAGATGACATCGCCATCGGCTACAAGGACGGCTCGCTCAATGGCATTTTCAAGTTCGCGGACGTTACCCGGCCACGGGTAACTCATGAGCATTTCGATGGTTCCGCGGGCGAGGCGGCGCACATTCTTACCGACTACACGGCTGTAATGCTCAACGAAATAATCCGCCAAAAGCACAATGTCGGTGCGACGCTTGCGCAGGGCGGGTACGTATATGGGAACGATATGCAGCTGGTAATACAGGTCTTCGCGGAAGGAACCATCGGAAACCATCTGCTGCAAGTTCTTCGTGGTCGCACAGATCACGCGGACATTCACCTTTTTGGGGAACCGTGCGCCGATGCGCTCAATTTCGCCCTGTTGCAATAGGCGAAGCAACTTTATCTGTAAGTTCGGGGAAAGTTCTGCAACTTCGTCAAGGAACAAAGTGCCACCGTCGGCTTGCTCCACGCGACCAGGAGCTTCATTTACAATTCCGACCAAGGCGCCTTTTTCGCTTCCGAAAAGTTCCCTATCCAAGACTGATTCCGGAAGAGACGCGCAATGCACGCGTACAAACGACCCCAAGTTGCGGTCACTGCGAAAATGGACCGCTTCGGCGACAAGTCCCTTGCCTGTGCCCACCTCGCCCACAATCAGAACCGGCAGCGGACTTTTTGCCATCTGGTCGATTTGCGCATAGACCTGCTGCATTTCGGGGGCGCGACCGATGATATTGTCAGGCTGGAAACGCGCCTTCAATTCCATCGCCATGCGTTCGTTTTCGGCCTTGAGGATTTCGTTTTCTTCGCGAGCCTGACGACGGAGCTTCACGGCTGCGGCAAGCATCTGCGCAATGATTTCGAGCAATCGAATTTGATCGTGGAGGTAGGCTTCGTCAGGATTGCGCTCATCGGCACTCAGGGCGCCAATCACTTCCTGCTCCATGATAATCGGAACGCAGAGGAAGGCCTTGTCTTCGGACTTTCCGCGGCCTGTGCGGTCTAGAAAATTCGGATCTTTTGCGACGGACGGGATGATAATGGGCTTGCCGGTTTCTACGACGCGGCCGGTAATGCCCTCGCCCACCTTGTAGCGGCCCCTGCTCGCCTGCTTGGAGCTTAGACCTTCTGCAATTTCAATGGAAATTTCGCCCGTATGGCGATTGTACAAGGTAAGAGTGGCATGTTCCACCCCCATGACGGATTCCATGGTCTGAAGCACCGGGTGCGCGACATTTTCGAAATCCAGGCTCTGATTCAAAATAGAGCTGATCTTGTAGAGCAGCTCCAGTTCCTGAATCTTGTCTTGGGAGGCAGAAGGCATGGACTAGACGAGAGACGAGAGACGAGAGACGAGAGATTTTCTTTTATATAATCCGGCGAAGCCGCATTCCTTATCTTTCGTCTGTAGGCGCAAAGCGCCGTTCTCTCGTCTATATTCTATTTAAGGGCTTCCTGGACGAGGGCGCTGACGCGCTTGCCATCAAAGCGGCCCTTGACCTTGGGCTGAAGTTCCTTCATAATCTTGCCCATGTCCTTCGGAGAGGAAGCGCCCGTTGCAGCCTTGATTTCGGCGATAAGAGCCTTAACCTCTTCTTCGGACATTTCGGCGGGCATGTATTTGCGGTACAGGGCGATGCAGGCTTCTTCAGCCGGAACCTTGTCCATGAAACCGCCCTTCTTGAGGATTTCAATCGCTTCCTGCTTCTGCTTGACGCTCTTCGCCAAGACGTCGATGCACATGGCGTCGGTAATGGTTTCAGTAATCTGGGCCGGAGTAGCACCAGACTTCATAGCTTCGTTCTTGATATCGGAATGAAGCGTACGGAGAGTTCCGAGCGTTTCGGAATCATGAGCCTTCATGGCGCTTTTGACGTCATCAAGGATTTTAGCGAGCAATTCACTGGCCATGATGAAATTCGCGCAATTATACCGCTCCGCGACAAGCGATGAAAGTTTATAAACAGCCAATGAGTCCTCGACCAGCGGCCGACGACTCATCTTAGAATCTTTCTAATTTAAAATTAGTAGAGACGCTTGCGGTTCTGGTCAGCAATCTCTTTGAGACGCTTACGACGGGCAGCGGTTTCAATGCGCTTCTTTTCTTCAGAAGGCTTTTCAAAACGTTGACGCTTCTTGACATCAGAAATGATGCCGTTCTTTTCGCAAGACTTAGTGAAACGCTTAAGAGCGCGTTCAAAAGGTTCGTTGGACTTAACAATAACGCCGATCACGATAATCCTTTGGTTAAAAATTCATTTTATGGATAGCCAAATATATCAATTTTCAAAAAAATCGTCAAGGGTTTTTCATGCAATGCATTTTCACGTAAACTCGAAATTGCATTCTTCCAAAACCCTTTTTCCATGCTTTTTAGACTAACGTTCCATTTTCGAAGCCGCAAATCAGTCCAAAATCAGCTTTTATCAAACAAATTCAACAAAAAAACATTGATTTTTCTCACATTTTCGAAGAGTATAACTTGCGGATTATCAAAGACTTATGTATATTTTTTACATAACAATTTCAAATAATCCAGTTTGGAATAAAAAAATCAATGAAAAGTTGGAGAATTTAATGAAATCACTTTCAGCCATCGTCGGCGCAATTGTCCTAACCTGCTTGATGCTTTCCGCATGCAGCAAGAAAGAAGATGCCGCTCCAAAAATGGAACCTAAAAAGGCTCAAGTGACAAAAACGGAAGAGCCGGCACCACCTCCTCCACCGAAAGAAGAAGAACCGGATCTCGTGCCCATAGCCTCCCTTTCCGAAAGCCCTGCAGAAGAGGCTCCAGCAAAAACAACGACCAGGCAAAGAACCTACAGCGGTTCTGCCGAACAGCAGTCCGCTGGAGAATACGTCATCCAAGTCAGCATTCAATCTTCCAAGAGGGCAGCAAATGCCATTGTAAGAAAGCTCGCAGACGAAGGAATTACAGCATACGTCGCTGAAGTTGAAAACCCGGGTGAGTTGGAAGGCACATTCTACCGCGTCCGTATCGGTTACTTCCCGACAGTCGCTGATGCTCAGGAATATGGGCAGCAAGTTCTTTCTCCGCTCAACTACGCCGGATGGGTTGACATGCGTAAAAACGATCAAGTTGGCAAGCCTAGCACAGGCGAAGAAGGATAAGTTTCATCCATTTACAAAAGAGGCTCCGCAAATGCGGAGCCCTTTGTTTTAGCAAAAAGATTTACCAATCGTCGTCTTCATCCCAATCGCCGTACATAGAACCAGATTCATAACGTTTCTTCATTTCTTCGCACTGATATCTCTGCTCGGCGGCATATCCGGCGATATCGGTCGTCTCGGAATAGTCGACCCTAGTAACCGTATTACCGGAGCAGGTGACATGCACAGAGCCATCTTTCCAGTGCGAAGCCTCTTCCTTCGCCTCGTTGCACATTTCGCTAGCGACTCTGCTGTCGTTATAATACGTTTCCTCAACAAAGTCAATTCGGTTTCCATTGAGAACACCGCGTTCCGTATAGGAGGCCACTCCCGAGAGACTTTGGGTAATGGTCACAGTTGTCGCCGTTTCGCTGACGTTGCACTCATAGCCGCTAGAACTGCTGCTGGAATTGTCGCAAGCGACAAGGGATAGAGACGCAGCAAGAACAGCCGCTGAAAAAATGTATTGAGATTTCATAAAGACTCCTTAAGCATTCCATAAAAATAGAATTGTTTTTTCATGGCAAAGAAAAAACAATTATTTACCTTACAATCCCATTTTATCGATACATGGCTTCAAATTGATTACACTTTTCCTTGTGGGATTCAACCAAAACGTCAATGCCGAGAGATTCATAGGAGCCCGGTATATATTCCTTTGTAATTACTTCATAGTCAGAACAAGTAACTTCCTTATTTGCACCAGGATAAGACTTCACCGAGCGACATTCTTTATCAGCGTCAATAAATTTTTCAAACTTCTCCTCGGTAATCGCATAAAAACCGTCAGGTTCTTTGAACATTTCAGACACGAACGTCACATAGCCTTTAACACGCATCTCTAGTTTCACAGAATTTTCTGTTGACGAGACCTTGCAGGAAAACGCCTCATTAGCACTAGCGGCACCACCCTCTTCCATTTTCCCCTTTGCAATTTGGCACTGAGCTCTTTGATCCGCAGCATATCCGGCAATATCGCTGGTTTCGGAGTAGTCCGTCCGGACAACTTTATTACCCGAGCAAGTCACCTGAACAGATCCATCTTTCCATGAAGCGGCTTCCTCCTTGAAATTTTCGCATTCGTCCGCAGCCATCGAGCTGGATTCATATTCGTATTCCTGAACGAAATAAATCCTTCCATCGCGAAGTGTGCCTGTTTCCTTGTAGGAGCCCCAGCCCCTTAAATTTTGAGTCACCGTGACCGTCGTCGCCGTTTCTTGCACATCGCAATCAAAATCGCCAGACGCGCCACTGCTAGAATCTTCGCCACATGCCGTCAAGAGAACGCTTGCGGCAAGCATCAACGTCGTAAAATTTACAGACTTCATAAAAACTCCATTCCACAATTATAGAACAAAGATAACTAAAAAACATACCCTGCAAAGAGGAATGTCAAAAAACTATATTTGTGCCATGCCTACAAAAAAGCCCAAAGTATTCGTCGTGCATCTCGGATGCGCTAAAAATCAGGTCGACGCGGAATGCCTCGTCGGCGAAATGTTGCATGCAGGGTTCGTCACCTGCGATTCCGCCGCTAAGGCCGACTACATTCTGGTCAACACCTGCGGATTCATAGAAGCGGCGAAGGAAGAATCCATCAACGCGATTCTTTCGCAGGCGAAGGGCAAGAAGGCCAAGCAGAAATTGATTGTGTCAGGCTGCCTCAGTGGCCGCTACGGCGAAGAACTGATGAAGGAACTGCCCGAAGTGGATTACTGGGTTGGCACCTACAAGCCGGGCGAACTCTTGAAAAAGATGGGACTTGTGGCTCCAGAAAATTGCGATGCGGAAAACCTCCCGCGCATGAACCTTGGCGGATTCCCGCACCATGCCTACCTGAAGATTGCCGAAGGCTGCAACAGGCGCTGCGCCTACTGCGCCATCCCGCTGATTCGCGGCAAGCAGGTTTCGCGCTCCATCGAAGAGATTGTCGCAGAAGCCCAGGAACTTGAAGCGCAGGGCGTCAAGGAAATTACGCTCATCGCGCAGGACACCACTTACTTTGGTCGTGAAAAGGGCAAGAAGGGCGGTACGCTCGCACAGCTTTTACGCGCGATTCTCGACAACACTAACATTCCGTGGATTCGCACTTTGTACTGGTACCCGATGTTCGTCGATGACGAACTTCTTGACTTGATGGCTACGGAGCCGCGCCTCGTGAAGTACGTGGACATGCCTATCCAGCATGCGAGCGACAAGATGCTCAAGAATATGAAACGCAACTACCGCAAGGCGGAACTCGTAGACCTTTTGCACAAGATTCGCGAGCGCATCCCAGGCGTGACGCTGCGTTCCACGGTGCTTGTCGGATTCCCCGGCGAAACGCACGAGGATTTTGAAGAACTCATGGAACTATTGCAGGATGTGCAGTTCGACCATCTGGGCGGATTCGTATTCAGTCCCGAAGAAGGCACCCCTGTGATGAGCATGAAGCTTCCCGCCGTAGACGAAAGCGAAGCACGCGCACGCCTCGACGCCGTTACGGACTTCCAGGAAGAACTCGCCGCCGACTACGCCGAGAACATGATTGGCAAGAAGGTCCGCATCATCATCGACCAGGAAGCGGAAGAAAGCGAATACCACTTCTACGGACGCACCGAAGGGAACTCCATGGAAAACGACGACATCGTGAAGGTGCTGGAAGGCGACGCAAGTGTCGGCGACTTCTGCGAAGCGCTCGTCGTAGATGCCGAGCCGCACGAACTCATCGTGAAGATCATCTAGTTAAAACGGCACGCGGCCTTTAGACGAGAGATTTTAAATAATGAAAAATGAAAAATGAAAGATGAAGTGTGAAGAATGATTAAAAATAGCACGCAAGCGCACTTCCAAATTGTTCATTGTTCATTGTTAATTGTTAATTTTCTTCATCCTTATTACTATATTTACCAGCACTTAATCGGAGGATTACTTGTTTTCAATAAGAATCCTTGGCCGGCCCGTGTATCACAATGGATAGTGTCTCTCCCTCCGAAGGAGGTTATTCCGGTTCGATTCCGGACATGGGTATTAAAAAAGACGCTCGCAAGAGCGTCTTTTTCATTATCAGAGTAACAATTAAAAGATTCCATAGAAAAAGCCCGCTACACAAGCGGGCCTTTCAACAACAAGAAACTTTTAGTTTGCGGCCTTGGCGCGGTTTCTTTCACGTTCGCGGCGACGCTTTTCAGTATCATCCGGGAAGAATTCCGGGAAGGCATAACCAATCGAAATGCCAATGACCAAGTCCATCTTGTTCATACCCTTCTGGTTAACAACTCTGGAAGTGTAGGTAATTTCTTCTTCCGTACTGGAGTCGATACTTTCTGTAAAGCTCGGGTTCTTATCCTTGGACTTTGCAAGATCCGGAGCATAGTAGAAACCGACGGAGAATTGCAGATAATACCATTCTTGAGTCATGTAGGTAATCAAGGCGTCGAACTGCCAGCCGTTGACCTTAATCAGGGAACGAACGCCATCTGCATCCGGAATAATATCATGGTCAAAATAAACTGTACCATAAGAAACAGACAAGCCCAAGTGAACAGGATTCTTCGGGAACAGATAATAGTTGATACCAAACTTATAGCCGGAACCACCTTCAAGATCAAAATCGCTGAACTCATTATCGGTGCCCTTCGGCAGGAACCCAAAGGAAGCATAAGCGCCGACATGCCATTTAGTAATATATTCAACACCAACGCCGAAGCCCATGCCCATACCAGTTTCGCCACTGAACGGCATACGAGAACCCATACCCAATTCAAAAATCAAGCGATCCTTGAGCCAGTCACGACGACGTTCAGAGTTCGCATATTCATCCAGGCGCTGTTCTTCTTCGAACTTTTTACGGCTCAGATATTCAGCGCGCTGCGATCCGGAAAGAGTCGCAGAAGAATCAACAGCCTCTTCCTCCTCATCATCGGCAGCAGACTGCGTTTGAGGGGCATCCGCAGCAGAAATGAAACCATCATCCTCGGCAGCAGGAGCCGCTTCAGGAGCCGGTTTGACCGCTTCTGTAGTGGCCTTCTTGGATTTAGCGGACGCTTTATGGGATTTCGACGGCGCAGCCCAGGCTACCAAAGCCATCAAACACAACAACAGGCACAATTTTTTAAACATTCATAGCCTCTAAATAAAAATTCACCCTTGGAATATAACTTATTACAAGCCTTTTTTCATTAAAGTTCTTGTAAAACTTGTTTTATCCTTTTTTTATAAGACCCTATTTCATCTTTACAAGCTTCGCTTTTATGGATCCAAGAGAGATTTCACACTGCATAAGAACAGGAATTCGCCTTGCATCGTCCGTAAGCCATATAAATATGCGTCCTTTTGATTTAAAAATTCCATCACCATCCAAGACCGGTTCCACCTTTATCGTATTGAACTCGCCAACATCGGTCTTCAGAGATTCCTTTCCATGAACAAGAACCTTCAGTTCATAGCGTTTTTTGCCACTGACAGCCGAAAAACGGGATGTATCGCCCACAGTCAGGGGCATCGTGCGCACCAGGTAGAAAGCGGACATGATGCTATGCTCAAGACCGTCGATAGCAACAGCGGTATCGGCGGAGCGCTTCACCTTATGCTTAACAGGATCCGAGAAAACAGTATCCGAAAGCCAGGCTTTTTCGCCCTTGCGGTCAAAACGAATGACAGATTTATTATGGTAGCTGCCTTCGTGAAGCGTCTTACGGAAAACCTCCGTCATGAGCCCCTTGTTGCGGACGCGCGTGTAAACGGTGTCTGCCACAGGGTAAATCCGCTTCAAATAGCCGTTGTCGTGAGCAAGCGTATAGAACTCCGTCTTGCCGTCCTTGGAAGGTTTGACTTCCAAAGTCGCCGTACCGGCGGTGATAATCCCCCAGCAAAGATTGAATTCAAGGCGTTCGCCCTTCATCCACGGGGCCTTGACCTCGGGAAGTTCGTAGTACTTCAAAGGTTCGGACTTAGACAGGGCGGACTGAGCCTCAAGCTGAGATTGCGGCGCGGACTGCGAAGTTGGCTGCGGCAGCGCGGATTGCGGCGACTGTTGCGGCTGCGCGAAACAAGTCATGACCAAAAACAGCGCAAGAGCAAAGCTCAAGGCGCGAGGTATGAGACTCAAGGCAGCAAAAGACGACAAAAAACGATGGAGCATGGAGGTATGAGGTACGAGGTATGAGGTCGGCACGTTGTGCCTTTGAGGTTCCCTATAACGAAAAAGAACCTAAGGCTACGCCAGAAGCATTGGGCTAAAACTACCAAAAGCCTCAGAGCAGCAACGCTGCGACCTCACCGCTCAAAGCGACGAAGTCGCGACCTCATTAGTATTTATCCTTCGATATCGCCCAGGCCCTTGCGGTAAGCGACAAGCTTTTCCTTGACGCTTGCGTCGGAGAGGGCGACGATGTGAGCAGCGAGGTAGCCGGCGTTCTTGCCGTTACCGATACCGACGGTCGCCACAGGAATTCCCGGAGGCATCTGGACGATGGAGTGGAGGGCGTCGACACCGTTCAGGGGGCCGCCGGCGCACGGGAGACCGATGACCGGGAGAATCGTGTGGGCAGCGAGCACGCCCGGGAGGGCGGCGGCGAGGCCTGCGACACCGATGATGACCTGGAGACCGCGGTCGGCGGCTTCCTTCGCATACTTGGCCGTAGCGTTCGGGGTGCGGTGTGCAGAGAGAATGTTGAATTCCCAAACGATGCCGAAGCTGTCGAGCACGGCGGTGATTTTATCGACCACTTCCTGGTCGCTCTTGCTGCCGGCGACGATGCCGACCTTTGCATTTTCCTTGTACTGGAACATATATCCTCTTTATTTTTTATGTCGCAGGGAGCGCTAGGCCCACCGCGCAATCGTTACTTATTCAAACGGGCATTACTTAGCCAAGCGAGCGAGCCCCTTCTTACCGATGTCCTTGCGGTAGAACTTGCCTTCGAACTGAACCTTTTCGCAGGCTTCGTAAGCCACGTCGAGAGCCGCCTGGAGCGTTGCGCCATGGCCCACAACACCGAACACGCGACCACCATTGGTGACCAACTTGCCATCGACCATCTTGGTACCGGCGTGGAGCACCTGTGCACCGT
>JAZLIJ010000198.1:0-2824 GCA_045617325.1 Fibrobacter sp. | reverse complement strand
TTTTTCCTTTCCGGGGCGAATCGGACCGTATGATTTTCAGTTTCAGCAGTTCCTCCTTTCGGTCGGGCCAGCCCTCCCTTCAGGAGGAACTGCTTTGTGCCGCAAAAATACTATTTTTTCACCCCTTCGTGTCTACTTTTTCGAGAGCAACAAGATGACCCTCATTTCCAAATCGTGCGGAAACCTCTTGTATACGGGGAGCGTGCAGGCGATGGCGCAACGCCTCCTGCAATGCCGTTCCATTGTTATAGCCGTGGATGACAATGATTTTTTCAATTGTATTGGGCGCTTTAGCCACAAAGTCGCGCAACCGCTGCAAGGCATCGTCCGCATAAAGACCATGAATATCAATCGAAAGAGTTGTATTGGATTTGGGCATAATTTATTCAAAAACAGAACTGCGAAAGTACAAAAAAGAAGGGAGATCTTATCGTTTTCAACATTCAAAAGTAAAGATTGGGAAAAGTACTTCTACAGCGAAATTCACAACCTTACCTTTCCAATTTCCGAAAGTTGTACACAAACGACTTTCCCGTTTTTGTTCTTTTTGTCCTGCAGAATATACGGGTTCAATTGGCTCAAAAGTTCTTCAGATAATGTGGGGACATCATAAAAACGTTGAATCAGTTGGCGAATTTTATCAAAGTCATCTTTACCCAAAACGCCCTGTTCCATAGAGATTTGGCACTCATAAACGATGCCGATGGCCACAGCGACGCCGTGCGGAATCGGTTCACCCTTTGCTGCGCGCAGACTCTCTATCGCGTGCCCGTAAGTGTGTCCGAAGTTCAGGATGTGGCGCTCGCGCCTGTCCTCCGGATCAATGGCGACAATGGAATTTTTGAAAGATACGCAGGCCTCAATCCACTCGGGCCGGATGTTTTCGGGCGTAAGCTGTTCCAGCTGGCATAGTTGCTCAAACAGGACCGGAGAAGAAATCACCGCATATTTTATCAGCTCGCCGAAACCGCTGAGGAGCTCGCTTTCGGGCAGGGTGCGCAACAGCGCGGGGTCGGCGGGCACCACATAATCGGGTTGGCGCACCAGGCCGATGCAGTTTTTGATGTGGTCGAAGTTGATGGCCGTTTTGCCTCCGATGGCGGCGTCAATCATCGCCAGAAGAGTCGTCGGGTATTTCACGCAGCGCACGCCGCGTTTGTAGGTGGCGGCCACAAAACCGCCCAGGTCGCAGACCATCCCGCCACCGAAGTTGACGATAACGAGGTCCCTGTCGTACTGTTTCTCCAAAAGCTGTTGCCAGATGGCCGTCGCTTGTTCGATACTCTTGTTTTGTTCGCCGGCGGGCACCACTATTTTTTGCGTCCGGAAATGCGCGGACAGGGCAGACAAATAGTCAGGATACAGCGCATCCACATTCGAGTCGGTCAGCACCACGACGTCTTGCGCGGACTGTTCCTGCAGGAAGTTCAGCAGGGCATTGATGGCGTTATTCGTTGTATATTTTTCCATTCCAAAGGTCGTTTAAATTTCAAAAAATAGATTCTCCATCGTAATGGTCGCCTGTACTACATTTAGATGGTTGTTTTCTATAGGCGGGTAAGTGGTGAGCAGTATCGGATGAATGGCTTTTTTAGTTTTTGTCACCTGACGGAACACGGTTTGTCGGCGAAGCAAATCCTCTTCATCGTTTTGCGTCATAATGTACGGTTCTGAAGAAAATCGAGCTTCGCAAAGATTGATGATGTTGTCTTGGCGGTCGATGAGCAGGTCGATCTGAGCACCAGGATGTTCATCGTTTTTTTTGGTGCTCCAGGAATAGACATTGGAGAGTACTCCGCTAATTCCCAAGGCGTGTTTGATTTGTGGAATGTGCTGCATACAGACGCGTTCGAAAGCCAATCCCGCCCACGAATTATGGACGGAGGTATTGAGCGAAGAAGACCAGAAGTGTTCTTCGTGATTGCTGTTTTCGCTGATAAATCTATAATAAAAAAGGGTGTAGTTGTCAATGAGTTGGTACAAAGTTCCCTTCCGTTTCTTGTCTAAGGCATTGTATTTTCGAATGAATCCGCAGTATTCCAAATCATTGAGCGCTTTTGAGAAAGCACTGCTGTCCTCTATTTTAGTAGCAGAAAGAATCTGTTCTCGCTGCATTCCAGCATTGTTTTTACCTAAAGCTTCCACAATGGAGACGTGCATTTGTGAATTTCTAAACAGGGATGCATAAAGAGCTTGGAATTCAAGTGCCATCTCGCCAGTGGGATGGAAGAAAAGCCGGTCGATATTTTGGGATAGCGATTGTCCTCGTTGCAGAAGACTCCAATAATAAGGTATGCCGCCCAATATCATATAGGTTTCCATCAAATCTTTACGACTAAGGTTCAGGCCTTGGGCGGAAGCATAGCTTTCACATTCCGCCAAAGAAAACGGCTGTAGCAAAATCCTACCTGTCAGTCGATTGTGCAGGCCTCCGTGGTCCAATATGATTTTGTCCATAATCCAAGAAGTGGCACTGCCGCAGACGATCAGGATGATGTCTTTGCGAGTGGAGCACCAATTGTTCCAGAAATGCTCCAAAGCACTGATGAAATTGCTTTTAGCTGTATCCATCCAGGGAAGTTCGTCAAAAAACAGGACTTTTTTTTCACTATTAGATGCCAATAGGAAATCCTGCAGCTGCCAAAATGCTTCATACCAGTTTTTGGGCCTTGCCTGTCGTTTTGCTCCACACAATTGCAAGGAACGCTGAAATTCAGCAAGTTGCATAGACATTGTTGCATTGGCCAAACCCGTGTGTTGGAATGTGAAACGATAGTTGAACGCTTCACGAATGAGGTATGTCTTGCCCACGCGTCGTCGCCCA
>JAZLIJ010000197.1:0-1044 GCA_045617325.1 Fibrobacter sp. | reverse complement strand
AGAGGAGCTGACCCTAGTACGAGAGGACCAGGTCGGACGCACCACCGGTGCATCAGTTGTACTGCCAAGTGCATAGCTGAGTAGCCGCGTGCGGATGGGATAAACGCTGAAAGCATCTAAGCGTGAAGCCCACCTCAAGATTAGATATCCCACAACTAAGTTGGTAAGGTCACTCGCAGACTACGAGTTTGATAGGTCGGAAGTGTAAGCACAGTAATGTGTTCAGCTGACCGATACTAATAGACCGAGGGCTTGAACTACAAGATGGTTCTTCAAAAGTTGTTGTGTCTCTCTTATTTGGTTTTCAATGGGCGTCCCCAAGCGATTCGCTCAGTTGGTGAAATTTACGCAGAGGGTCCACCTGTTCCCTTTCCGAACACAGAAGTTAAGCTCTGTCGTGCCCACAATACTTGCATGGAGACGTGCCGGGAAGATAGGTATTCGCCAACACCCTACAGCATCTCAGTTAGCTGAGGTGCTGTTTTTTTGCGCTTTTGGGCCGGAGAGACGGATTTTGTGCTTTGGAACGGTGATGCGGTTTTGGCGTTTTGGAGGGGCGGTTTTGCGCTTTTGGGCCGGAGGATAGATTTTGCGTTTTTGAGCCGGAGAGATGGATTTTGTGCTTGGAACGGTGATGCGGTTTTGGTGATTAGGTCGTTGATGCGGTTTTGACGCTATGGCTTTTCGCTGTGACTTTTGCTATTGCTCCTTTGAAAACGGTTTATCATGCAGTTTTTCTTGCATCGGATTTCACTCGTTATCACAGTCGAAAGGGAAGAGACGCACTCTTTTTCTCCTGTATCGGCAGCGTGTCCGCTGCGTAGTCCGGCTTATCCGCGTCTCCGGCTGAACTGCGGATCGGGCTTTCTGAGCGTATGAAAGTGCGCGCACTGTCTCCGTCTCCCTCCCGGAAGAGCGGCGGAAGCGCCTGAAACGGAACGAAAAACACGGATTTGTGAATGAATTACGAAAAAATGTGCTGGGTTTCTACTATTAAATAAGGATTTTCTCTTGCTTTTGCCGGATGGGTGTGATATACTCTTT
>JAZLIJ010000196.1:0-56273 GCA_045617325.1 Fibrobacter sp. | reverse complement strand
GGCCGAAAAAGGATATAAAAATGGCAAAGAAAGTTCAGGATGCCCTTAAGGACATCATTTCCCTCTGCAAGCGTCGCGGTTTCATTTTCCCGGGTTCCGAAATTTATGACGGCCTGGCCAACACCTGGGACTATGGTCCGTATGGCGTAGAACTGAAGCGCAACATCAAGAACCTCTGGTGGAAGAAGTTTGTGACCAGCCGTAAGGACGTGCTGGGTCTTGATAGCTCTATTCTCTTGAACCCCCGCGTTTGGAAGGCTTCTGGCCACGTGGGTAACTTCTCTGACCCCCTGGTTGACTGCCTTGCTTGCCACGAACGTTTCCGCGCCGACCATCTGCTGGAAGAAAAGCTGGGTGACGGCTGCTGCGCCGGCAAGAACTTCGACCAGATCGCCGAAATGATGGTGGAAAACAAGATCGAATGCCCGAGCTGCGGCAAGACCGAATTCACCAAGCCTCGCGCATTTAACCTCATGTTCCAGACCGAAATCGGCGTGATCGAAGGCGAAGGCAACAAGGTTTATCTTCGTCCGGAAACCGCTCAGGGTATCTTCGTCGACTTCAAGAACATTGTGGACAACGTTCGCCCCCGCATTCCGTTTGGCGTAGGTCAGATCGGTAAGAGCTTCCGTAACGAAATTACCCCGGGTAACTTCATCTTCCGTACCCGCGAATTCGAACAGATGGAACTGGAATTCTTCTGCGAACCGGGCACCGAACTTGACTGGTACAACTTCTGGCGTAAGTACTGCTTCAACTGGCTCATCAAGGACCTGGGCGTGAACGAATCTAAGCTCCGCCTCCGCGAACATGCCAAGGAAGAACTTTCTCACTACTCCAACGGTACCACCGACGTCGAATACGAATTCCCGTTCGGTTGGGGCGAACTGTGGGGTATCGCAAGCCGCACCAACTTCGACTTGACTGCTCACCAGAATGAATCCAAGGTCAAGCAGGAATACATTGATCCGGTGAAGAACACCCGCTACGTTCCTTACGTTGTGGAACCGTCCCTCGGTGTGGAACGCTTGCTCCTGGTTCTCCTCTGCGACGCTTACGAAGTCCAGAAGCTCGAAAACGACGAACGTACTGTTCTCCACTTCGACCCGAAGGTTGCTCCGGTTAAGGTTGCCGTTCTCCCGCTGGTCAAGAAGGGTCAGGTCAAGGCTAAGGCCGAAGAACTGTACGAACAGCTGCTCCAGCGCTGGAACGTGGAATACGACGAAACTCAGTCCATCGGTAAGCGTTACCGCCGTCAGGACGAACTGGGTACTCCGTTCTGCGTC
Source organism: Fibrobacter sp. (assembly GCA_045617325.1). GTDB lineage: Bacteria > Fibrobacterota > Fibrobacteria > Fibrobacterales > Fibrobacteraceae > Fibrobacter. The sequence continues at coordinate 54,987 of JAZLIJ010000196.1, read as the reverse complement.
ACCGTTGACTTCGACACCGTTGGCGAAGGCGAATCCGATCCGGCAAAGCTTGGCTACGTCACCGTCCGTGAACGTGACTCCATGAAGCAGGAACTGGTGAAGATCGACGAACTGGAAGCATACCTGGCTGCAAAGCTCGGTTGTTAAAGAGACGCAGGGGAAAACCTAAGTTTTTCCCCTAGACTCCTTCCTAGAATATGAAAAGGTCATCCGCGAGGGTGGCCTTTTTTGCGTTTTTGAGGTTGGTGGTAGTACTAAAATGCGGTTTTGAATGTGTTTAGTACTATTAATTTTAGACAAATTAACGTTTTATCTCGTTTTTTTATTGAAAATATGGTACTAATTCACTTTTTTTCTTTATTTAGTACTATGACGGTGTGTTTTTAGAAGTGTATTTTGACGAATTTCCTATTTTCTATAGTACTAAATGATTAAATTGATTGCATTGGTACTACTTTTTTTGAAAAAATTATATTCAGAGTATGCTTAATCCTTTCTTCAAATCCGTCATCGACCAGGATGATACCGCTATCGTTATCTGCAACCTGGAACACGAAATCATCTACATGAACCCGAAGGCTTGCGAGGCCCAGGCTAAGCGTGGGGGAGCCGCCCTCATCGGCCGCAACCTGCTGAAGTGCCACAGCCCGGAATCCCAGGAGAAGATCCTCAAGGTGATGGCCTGGTTCCTGGCGGACAAGACCCACAACTGGGTTCACACGTTCTTCAACGAAAAGCAGAACAAGGACGGCTACATGATCGCCCTTCGCGACGAAGCTGGCGATCTCATCGGTTACTACGAAAAGCACGAGTTCAGAACGAAGGATGAGACGCCTTTTTATACCCTATAGAACTTCGTTGCTTTGATAATGTGCTTCGGAAACAATTAACTATATTACTTATTATGAAAAGTAATTTTGCACTCATTGTCTCTATTTTTACTGTAACTGCATTCTTATTCGGATGCGACAGCAGTAGCTCCAGTTCTTCCGACAGTTTGGATGACTTTGGTTCATCGGGACGCAGCGAAGAGGAATTTGCCGCTCGTTGCAATGATGTCTTTGGTGTTACCGAAGAAGACACTTGGTCCACATCCCTTGTTGGTAACAAGTTTATCGAAGAGGAAGTTTGCGATAAAATTACTGAATACATGGGCTATCAGTTGGCCTTTTACGCAAGGTGTACCTCTGCAAGGTTCAGCCAGGCAAATAATCGTTTTGAAGTTGAAGTGATAACAGAACAACGGTATATGCATATCTGGGCTGAAATTGACGGTTGCAGTTATAAACTGGGCACAGACGGAGATATGCAACCCCTGATTACAAAGGGCAGGGAATGGACCCTGGATGAATGCCTTTGCAAGGCTGAAGGCGAAGCAACATCCTATAGAGTAATCTCTCCAAAGCAGCAGGATTCATCCTCCGATTCAATGCAGCAGGATGAATCTTCCAGTTCCAAAATTTCTACTACATCATCTAATTCCGGCATGGACGATGCATCATCCTCATCCCAAGAAGGATCTTCCTCCAGCGAGAAAACGACTTCAGGCTCCTCATCTTCAAGCGGCGAGCCCGATTCTGACGATGTATCCTCTTCTAGCGGAGAAATTGTCATCCCCGAAGGTTCCCTGGAAAAGAAATGTGATGAGTGCAACTCCTTCAAGGATGAGCGCGACGGCAACATCTACCGCATTACCGAAATTGACAACGTCATCTGGATGGCTGAAGACCTAAGGTATAACGGTCCTGATGTTATTGGTAAAGCCTACTGTTCCGACTGGGATCATGACTGCTCAAACCGGGGATACCTCTACAGCTTTGCTGCCGCAATGAACAATGCCGCTTGCGACAAGGGTGAGACATGCTCATCTACAATCATGTATCCCCACCAGGGTATTTGTCCCGAAGGATTCCACCTGCCAATGAATCGCGAATGGCAGAATCTATACAATTACCTATTGTCGAACCTTAGTGCCAATTCCAATTTCAGTACAGTTTTGAAAGCTAAGAAAGGTTGGGTAAAGGCTGGAGATGATACCTATGGATTCTCTGCACTTCCCACGGGTGAATTTAATGGAACAAGTATCTCCTTCGACAATATAGCCCGCTACTGGACTTCTACAGAATACAATGCGGAAAGTGCCTATGAATGGTACTTGGGTGATTCCTATAGCTTTACCAATCAAACATACAGTAAAGGATATGGTTATGCTGTTCGCTGTATCGCTGATGGTAAAATCGAACTGACAGAAATAAAGGACGATCCGCGTCCGACATCATCTTCATCTTCTGTTTCCTCATCCAGTTCCTCTGAATCTTCGTCATCGGAAACCGTAAATTCCTCCAGCAGTGAATACGAATACAGATTCAATGTTACCAAAGCGGATGATTGCGACGATTGCAATGCCTTTGTGGACACCCGCGACAATATGGTCTATCGTGTAGTCAAGATTGTGGGAGAAATCTGGATGGCCGAAGACCTCCGTTATGGCGGAACGGAAGAAGAACCTCTCGATGGAGCCTATTGCCCCGACCAGGAAGGCTGCGTGAATAGAGGTCGTCTTTATTCCAATGAAGCCCTAGGCTCAGCTTGTCCTGAAGGCTGGAGAGTTCCGTCCAGTGGAACCATGAAAAAACTGTTTGACACTTTCGCCCCTTCTCAGGGCTCTTCTAGCGCAAATACAAGTGCAGTCTGCGCAGCAGGTAGTTCCTGGGGATCTTACTGCACTAATGAATCCGGCTTTAGCAGTGTACCCACGGGAGAATGGGGAAGTAGCGGATTCAAGGATGATAATTATGCCCGCTATTGGACCTCATCGGTTCATGACGGTTCAAATTCGTACATGTGGTACCTAAAACCAGGTGAAATCAGGAACCAGACATACCTGAATTCATACGGATACGCCGTCCGTTGCACCGCTGCAGAAGACGTGGTTTTGGACGCCGTTAAGTAAAGGGCTGAACGAATCTAGAACTGGTTAATGAAGAATGTAATGCAGAGGCTGTTAATGAAATCTGCAAACATACTTCCCACAATGGGCACCAGCAAATAGGGCTTCACAGCCGGTGCAAACCTGTTTGTGATGGCCTGCATATTGGCCATGGCGTTTGGGGTTGCGCCCATGCCAAAGCCGCATACGCCAGCAGAAAGCACGGCAGCGTCGTAATCCCTGCCCATAACGTTGAAAACAACGAAATAGGCGAAAAGGAACATCAGGATCATCTGTGCGCAGAGGAGTATGACCAGGGGCAGGGCCAGCGAAGCAAGCTGCCAAAGTTTTAGGGTGATCATGGCAATTCCAAGGAACAGCGACAGGCAAATGCCGCCAACATCGCTGATTTCGCCCATGTGAACTTCGTACTTGCTGCTGTATTCACAGATATTTCTCATGATGGCAGCAATGATCATTGCACCGATATAGGAAGGGAAGGTCATCCCCGTTTTGGAAAGCAGGGTTGATACCAGGGTTCCAAGCCCCATGGCAATTGCCAACTGGAATGCTGCCGTTGAATATCTCTTTGCAGAGCGCCTATACTTGCTCTGTTCTTCCTTCAGTTCAGCCTTGTCTTCGTTCTTTGCCGTCTTCAGGAGATCCCTCTTCAGGATGAGTTTTCTGCCTAGGGGACCACCCATGAGAGAACCAGCCACAAGGCCAAAGGTTGCCGCAGCAGTGCAGAGTGTTGTTGCCCCTTCCATGCCAAAATCTTCAAGAACTGGGCCGAATGCACCGGCTGTTCCGTGACCACCCACCATCGAAATGGAACCGGCAGAAAGCCCTACAAGGGGGCTTACGCCAAGTAGCTTGGCAAGAAATACAGCCAGTGAATTCTGGCAAAGAATGAGCGTGCACACACAGACCAGCAGAAGAATCAGGTTGATACCACCGCTTTTCAGAATTTTCAGGTTGGCGTTGAAACCGACCGAGGTAAAGAAAACCATCATACAGATGGATTTCAATGTTTCGTCAAAGGAAAATTCCAGAAGGTTAGTCTTGTACAGGAAACAGGATATGATTGCGAAAACAATGCCGCCTACGACAGGGGAGGGAATACAGAACTTTTCCAGAACCTTGATTTCGTCCTTAAGCTTTGCGCCAAAAACAAGGACAACGACGGCGAGGGCCAAAGTCTGATACATGTCTAATGTCAGTTTGTACATGATGTCTCCAATAGTCTAGTCGCCTGTGGAAGGAATGGGACCGCGCCCCTGAAGTGGTGCTGCGACAGGAACTTCAGCATTTTTATTTTTCAGGACAGCTGCCGCACCGGGATGAAATTCCACCGGGATGTTTGTTGTCGCAAATTCAATGGAAGGAACGTTGAAATTTCCACCCGCAAAAAGTGTCTCGGTAACCTTTACGACAGAAGCACTATCAAGTAGCAGGCTTGCCACCAGAACAGCCTTTGTCCCTAAAGTCTGGGCAGAAGAATCCTGGCCTGCGTAAGTGCCTGCAGGAATTTCACTACGGGTCAGTTCCGGATGAAGGTTTGTGATGCGCTCAATGCTGGAGGAATCCAGAGAGAGTATGCGGATGGCCTTTTTTCCGGCGAGTTCTGCAATAGACGGGGTAGGAATGCCTGCCGTGCAGAAAAAGGCCTCTATCTTGCCGTCCAAAAGGGCCTGGGTTGATTCATTGAACCCCAGGTTCATCTTGTTGATTTTGTCCAGGGCGATGCCATTTGCTTCCAGAATGATTTCCGCATTGCGCAATACGCCAGACTCTTCTTCACCAACAGATACGCTTTTGCCTTCCAGGTCTGCGACAGATTCAATCTTTGAATCGGCAGAAACCACAATCTGGATGGATTCCGTATAGAGACCGCTAACAGCTGCAATTGCATGGCGGGCGCGGCTTCTCATGAGAAAATCCTTAAGCACGTCGGCCTGAACGATGGCCAGGTCCAGGAATCCTTCCTCCATAAGTCGGATATTTGCCGATGTTCCTGCGGTGGACTTGTTCTGTATTGTGTAGGCTGTTCCTGCCTTGTTAAACTGTTCTGCAAGTGTGGTAGCAAACTTATGGTAGATGCCACCTTTATTGCCCGAACCAAGACGAATATTCTGGCTTTCGGAATCGCAGGACGTAAGTGTTGCAACCAAGAGCAACATTATGGCTGTGGCAAATGCTCTGGAAAAATTGGATATTTTCATTGGATTACTCCAGTGGAATACGGACTACATAAAAGTTAGAAATTAAAATCTGTAATCCAGCAAATTAGGTATCAATCGTTTTCCAATTAGGAAAATCAATGCCTTAAAAACAAAAAAGGATCTTCTTTCGAAGATCCTTTTCGCGGGATAGACGAGGCTTGAACTCGCAACCTCCGGCGTGACAGGCCGGTGCTCTAACCAAAATTGAGCTACCACCCCAGTGGTGTGTTTAGTTGGTTTCCCAACCGAACGAGCCAAATATATAAATGATATTTGAACTTGTCAAGTGTAGTTGTGCGTTTTTCTTCTTTTTTTTGAAAAAATAGTGAACTGAACCCCATCAAGTAGGAAAGGTGATATATGCAAAAAAGGACCTCTTTTCAGAGATCCTTTTTAGCGGGATAGACGAGGCTTGAACTCGCAACCTCCGGCGTGACAGGCCGGTGCTCTAACCAAAATTGAGCTACCACCCCAAATTCTTCAACTTGCGTTGCCGAACTTTCGGTAGTGGGCGATAACGGATTCGAACCGCTGACATTCTGCTTGTAAGGCAGACGCTCTGAACCAGCTGAGCTAATCGCCCGAAATCTTAGTCTTTTTTCTTGCCGCCGAAGAGGATTCCGAGAGGAATGACCACTACATAGGCGAGAACCAAGATAAGCGGTGCAACAGTGAGGGAGACCGGGTTGTTTGCGGGGCCCGTTGCCAGGCATGCAAATCCGATGATGAGCAGTAAAACGCCGATTGCAACAAGAATAATATTCTTTTTAGTCAACATTTAACTGTTCCTCAAAGTTACGTGCCAAATATACAAAGTTTTCAATCATTGTCAAGTGGAAAACCCTAATTTTTTCACTAAAATACGAATTTTTCCTGCAAAAAACAAATAGCCAGGAAGTTTCACTTCCTGACTATCGTTAACGTTATGAAAACCGTTTTTTTATTTCTGGCCGGGGTACTTCACTCGTGTGTGATAAGTGCCGTCAAGACTGTGGAGGAAAGCCTTTTCCAGCTTGAACAGTTCACGGATGGAAAGATCGCATTCGCTGAACTGACCTTCGTTCAGACGGGCCTGGATCGTATTGTGAATCATGTTCGTCAGGGCTTCAGGATTCTGATCCGTCATGGAACGGCTTGTGGCTTCGATGATGTCAGCCAGCATAAGAATTGCAGTTTCCTTGCTCTGGGGCTTGGGACCGTTATAACGGAAGTCAGCTTCATTCACCTTCTTTTCAGGATCGGCTTCGGCCTCTTCCTTTGCCTTATGATAGAAGAACTGGATGAGAGTATCGCCGTGATGTTCACGGATTGCTGCTGCCACCAGGTCAGGAATCTTGTAGTCCTTGGCGAGAACAGCACCCTGCTCCACATGGCTGATGATGATCTTTGCCGACTGGGTGGGATCCATGCTGTTGTGGGGATTCACGCCCTGCTTCTGGTTTTCAGTAAAGTATTCCGGACGCATGGTCTTGCCGATGTCGTGGTAAAGGGCCATGACGCGGACCAGCAGGGAGTTGGCTCCAATGCTGTCGGCAACCTTTTCAGCAAGGTTGGAAACCTGAATGCTATGGTGGAAAGTACCCGGAGCAAGTTCAGAAATGCGCTTCAGGGCCGGACGGTTGAAATCGGACATTTCCATCAGGGTAAGCACGGTGGTGATACCGAACAGCCTTTCAATCAGGTGGATCAGCAGCACAGAAGCGATTGCTGCGCTGATCATGATATTGACGCTACCTACGATAAGAGTCTGGTAGAACTGTTCCAGACCCATTCGGTTACGAAGCAGGAACATGATGCTGATGGCTGCAGCAAGAGCGACAATGCCTGCAAGAATACTCCACACAAACTGCACACGGTAACGCATACGGGAAAGGGGGTAGACCAGTATGGCGCAAATCATAAACACGGCAACGGCAGAAGCCAGGTCATAACCGCTGAGAATACCGAAAATCATGGCCGAGAATCCAGAGAAGGCTAGCCCAATGCGGTAATCGTAAAGCACCGTTGCAATAACCGGAGTCAAGGCGAATGGATACAGCCAGATCAGTTCAATGCCCTCTGGAATGACTGCGCCTTCAAACTGGGTCAGAGCACCGGAGAAATTGTGGAACAGCCAGAATGCGCCCAGCTGTAGGGCTGCAAGGAAAATAAGGCTCCACAGCTGACGGGCAGTCTTCAGTGCCTTTGTGGCATTGGAAACAAAGAAGAACAGGAAGAACAAGCTTGTAATCACGAAGAAGATGATGGCCTGTCCATAGGGAGCCGTAAGAGTTCTGGAATTTTCTTCCTTCTGCTGAGCCTTCTGAAGGGCTTCAATTTTTTCAAGAATTTCCTTGGTAACGGGAGCGCCCTGGGTCACAATTTCCATACCGCGGGGAACCATACCCTTAATGAGGGTCACCTTGTTGCGTGCTTCCTGCTTGCGGGCGTCCGTCTCCTTTTCCAGATAAAATACGTTGGGAAGGGCGAACACATAAAGTACTTCGTAGAAGGCGCTCTGCAGGCTCTGTTCTGTGGGGAACGCACTCTGCAACTGGCTGAAAGCTTCGTCAATACGGCGCTGGAGGGGCTGAATCTCGCCAACTTCCAGCGGATATTCTTCGCTGTCACGGATCAGGGAAATGGTAGGCTTGTTATAAATCAGGGCCTTCACATTCTGGATATTGTAATTGTTGCTGAACAGCTGAACTTCCGTTTCTGTTTTTGCCAGCAGGGTGTTGGAAATGCCCTTCTGGAGCATCTGATTGAAAACGGAAAGAACAGAATCGCGAGCCTTTGAATTCTGGCTCAGGGGCTTGATTGCCGTAATGGAAAGGCGCTGCTTCAGCACTTCGTACACGCGGGAAGCCTGAACCACCTTACGCTGTAGAGTGGAGTCGCTTTCTCCGCTGCCATTGCTGCCGGCACTGATCTGAGCCTGCAGAACACCATACTGGCCCAACTTATGCAGATATTGCTTCAGGTCTTCACTAATGCGGTTTGTTTCATCCGTGTTGAATTCAAAAATGGCGCTGACCTTTTCGACAGCACGGGCGCGTTCCGCATCGATTTCCTGCTTGGACTTCGGAATATCGAAGTTGATGGGGGAGATGATGGTGCGGGTACTGAGCTGGCCCAAATGAGGATGTTCGGCCTGCAGGGCAATGTTCTTATCGGGGAACAATGCGATGGCGATGGCTGCAATAATAATCCATCCGATAATGAGATGAATTTTCTTCTGCTTCTTTTTCATTTCTTGTCCTTTTGCTCGTAAGCAAGCAAAATGTCACGTACCAGATGATGACGTAAGACATCTGTGGCAGTAAACTCAACTTCAGCGATACCAGGAATGCCCCTGAGGATCCGCATGGCGTGCTCAAGACCGGATTTCTGGCCCTTGGCCAAGTCCACCTGGGTGGCGTCACCTGTAATGATGGCCTTGCTGTGGGGACCAAGACGGGTGAGGAACATCTTCATCTGTTCTGGCGTGGTATTCTGGGCTTCGTCAAGGATGATAAAGGCGCGCTTCAGGGTGCGACCGCGCATGTAGGCCAGGGGAGCGACCTCTATGGCACCCGCCTCTTCGTAACGGCGCAACTTTTCTGCAGGGAGCAGTTCTGCCAGGCTGTCGTGAATGGGGCGTAAATAGGGCGCAATCTTTTCCTTCAGGTCACCAGGCAGAAATCCCAGGGATTCGCCGGCTTCCACTGCCGGACGGACCAGGCAGATACGTTCTGCCTCGTGGCGTTCCAGGCTAGCAACCGCTAGGGTAACCGCCAGGAAGGTCTTACCGGTTCCAGCAGGCCCCTTGGCAAAAATGATGTCGTTCTTCTCGATGGCACGGACCAGCTCCGCCTGTGCGGGGGTCTTTGCCGCAACAGCTATGCCAAAACGGTTTCTGAAAATGGGGGTGTCTGGAATGGAGGCGCTCAGCTCCTGGTAATCCAGGGATTCTGGCCCCAGCAGACGTTCCACATCGGTAGCCGTAAGGATTTCGCCATTTCGGGCGGCCATCTTCAGCTGATCCAGCACCGCAAGAACCCCCTGAACATCGCCGTTTTCTCTGGCTGTGATGTTCAGACCAGGGAGGCGGGTCTGTATAACAACACAAAAACGGCTCTCCAAAAGTCGGAAAACCGTTTCGTTTTCACCTGAAACGATACGTTTCAGATTATCAGAAATTGAATAGTGTATTATTTCACTCATTCTTCGGTAGGACGATCCACCGGGATACCAAGCTTGTTCTTGGCGTCAAAGATTTCCTTGCGGAGCTTATGGTTTTCTTCGGTAATGTCCATAGCTTCCTTTTCGGTCTTCTTCAGCTTGTTTTCGTCAATCTTTTCCTTAGGAGCAGCCTTCTTGGCACCGCCGGCAACTTCTTCAGTGCCATCATCATCGTAACCTTCGTCGCTACCACCGTTAGAACCGGCGCAAGCAGAGAAAAGGGCAACAGTAAGAGCAGCGAGGATAAGCTTCCATTTCTTTAAAAGAGACATTATTTGAACTCCATTCTAATCTTTGATGGCTAAAATATATATAGTTATAGAGAAAAAATGTTAAAAAAGGTAAAATTTCCCTATGCAAATGCAAAAAAATTTGGCCGAAATCTATTCTCAGGTCTTTATTTCCTCAAAAAAATACGATTCCAAGGCTGTTTATGCCCGTCGTAGGCAAACTTTGATGAAAAATCTGGACTCATTCTGCGTTTTTGCAGGAATGCCCATTGAACCGGGTTCAGAAGAGGCCTTCGTCCAGACCTGGGTGCGTTTTGTACAGGAACCGGCCTTCGTTTATTTGACTGGTGTAAATCAGCCTGGTTGCTATCTGGTGCTGGATCCCATCAAGAAAAAGGAAACCCTTTTTGTTCCGCGCAAGAATCCCTTCAAGGAATTCTGGAACGGCAAGCGCCTCGGCCACCTGAAAGGGGATAGGGAAGTTGCCCTAGTAACGGGCATCAAGGATGTTCGTCCGTCTGATGATCTGGGTGAATTTGTGGACGCCCTGGCGAAACGCTATTCAACAGGCAAGAAGCCCGTGAATCACGCCTTTGCCTATTTCTTTGAAAATTTCGATTCAGACCATAATTATGCTCTGAAAGGCGAACTGAAAAGCCTGCTAAAACCATACAAGATGAAGGTTCTCAGTTGCGCCGATCAGCATTTCAAGGCCCGCTTGACCTTGGGATCTGAACGCATTGGGGAGGCGAAAGTCGCCCAGAAGGTAACAGATGAAGCCTTCCGCGCCCTCCTTTCCCGCCTGAAGTCCATCAGGAACGAACGTGATTTGAGCCTCTATCTGAATTATGAAATGCAGCGACGCAGCGACGGCGATCTCGCATTCCCGACCATTGCTGCCGGCGGCGAAAACGCCTGCTGCCTGCACTATGTCAAGAACGATGAACCTCTGCTGCGGGGGAGCCTTGTCCTGCTTGACTTCGGCGTCCGTTACGGCACCCTCCACAGCGACATTTCAAGAACCATTCCAGTTAGCGGAAAGTTTAACCCGCTTCAAAAAATGTTGTACGAAATCGTCCTGGATTCACAGACAGAATACCAGAAATTCGTCCGCCCGGGAGTCACTCTCCAGGAAATCGGAATGGTCCCCTGGGACTACATCATGGAACAGCTGGATCTCCGCCTGGTCAAGGGAGCAAAGGGCAAATTTAAGTTGCTCTATGACAAGCGCCCCCATGGAGTCAGCCACTTCATTGGCGAACAGATTCACGAAGGCAATCCGGGCACACGTTCGCTGGGTGTTGTTCTTGAACCTGGCATGCTCATCAGTTGCGAGCCTGGCCTCTATGGTGAATTCGAGGGAACTTTCGGCGGCAGGCGCTACAAGGAAAAGATTGGCATCCGCATCGAAGATGACCTTCTGATTACGAAGAACGGTTTTGAAAATATTTCCAGAAATATTCCGAAAAATGTAAAGGATTTGGAAGGACTTATGAAATAAAGTCAAGCTAGTTGCGCCCTATTTATTTAGATTTCCAGTATACAGTTTTTTGTTAAAAGGACTTGTCTATGTGGAAAGTTAAGGGTGCGACCCGCTACTTTTTGTCTATTCTAGCAACAACTTTTGTTCAGCTTGGCGTATTCATTTACGCTCAGAAAATTCTGGCCGGTTCCTTCACCGCAGCCGATGGCGTTACCTGGCAGACCTTCATGCTGCAGATTTTCTTTGTGGCTCCTTATGTATTGATGGTCTTCTTTGCAGGTCTTTTCACAAATAGATTTTCCAAGAACAAGGTTTTGGCATGGTCATCCCTGATGATGACTTGCTTTGTTATTGCCCAGGCGGTTCTTGTGACCTGCGGCTGTGTTAGGGTGGCCTTCTGGCTTTCCATTGGCCTGAGTTGCGGTTTTGCGATCCACAGTGCGGCCAAGTACGGTATCCTTAAGGAAATGTTCGGTGTCCGTAACCTGAGCTACGCCAACGCCCTTTTGCAGATCTTTGGCCTGGCGGGCATGATTTGTGCCTCCTGGCTTGTTATTGTAGGTGTGAACCTTATTGATCTTGATGCCCTGCAGTCCTATGCTGCAGTACACCGCATTACTTCCCATTCCGTGGTGATTCCCTGGCTCTTGACTGGCGTTAGCGTACTTGGCACTGTGGCTAGTTTCCTGATTCCCAAGGTAAAGTACGAGAACAAGAACAGCAATATGTCCAAGGTAAAGAAGCACCTGAGCCTTGGCTGGCGTGTGCCCACCCTTCGTGGATCCATTATTGCACTTGCCATGTTCTGGTCTTTTGCCCAGGTGTTTGTACTTGTGTTCCAGGATGTGTCCGGTTCCAATGTGATCAACATGTTCCAGGACTACATGATGTTTGCCGTCCTTGGCCTTATGGTAGGTTCCATCTTTGCTGCCAGCCGTTCCAAGGACTTTATTGAGACGGGCTTTATTCCCATGGGCATGATCGGCCTTTCTGTATGTATGCTGCTGTTGCCCTTTATGACTCAGCCGGCTGCTCTCGTTATTCTGTACAGCCTGACGGGTTTCTTTGGCGGCATGTACCTGGTGCCGGTGAACGCCCTTTTGCAGTACAATACCCGCCCCAACAATTCCGGTTCTGTTCTTGCCTTTGCAAACATGATCCAGGCCCTGGTTCTTATCCTGTTCCTGTTTGCCTATACGGCAATGCTTATGTACACCGGTCTGAACCATAGGTTCTACTTCCTGATCATTGCGGCCATTTCTTTGCTGGTCTTTGTATGGTCCATTTCCAATCTTCCCCAGGCTTTGGTCCGTTCCGTGTTGCGCGTGGCGTTCTCCCGTTACCGTATCCGCGTTGTAGGCGTGCAGAACATTCCTAACGAAGGACCCGTACTTCTGGTGGGTAACCACCATAGCTTTATCGACTGGGCCATGATCCAGATGGCTTCTCCCAGACCGCTCTGCATTGCAAGCAACAAGGACCACTTTGACCGTTGGTACCTTCGTGCAATCCTTAAGCGCCTGGGCATGATCCGTATCGACAGCAGCAATCCGAAGCCCGCCATGGACAAGATCCACGAGGCCCTGCAGGCAGGGAAGGCTGTGGTGATTTTCCCCACAGGAGAAGTTTCCAAGTCTCCTCACGTGGAACCCTTCAGCATCGACTATTCCTCCGCTGTGGAGGGCACCGACGCTTCCGTGATTCCGTTCTACATCCAGGGACTCTGGGGCACCAACTTCAGCTACAGCGGTTCTGACATGTATGCTTCCGCTGCAGACCGTACGGTGGTGGTGGCCTTTGGCGAATCCATTCCTGCTGATACGGACCCCGATGACGTACGCCACATTGTCCGCAAGATTTCCATTGAGGCTTGGGCCTATGCAACTAACTTCTACAAGCCCATTGCCGAAACCTGGCTCCGTACCTGCAAGAAGTACGTGAAGAACGGCCCTGCCATCTATAGCCCCGAAGGCGCTCACTTCTCCGGCTTCAAGCTGATTGGTGCTGTCATGGGCTTCCGCGGCCTTCTGAAGAAGATTCTTGCCAAGAACGAGACCAACGTAGGTATCATGCTTCCGCCGAGCCCTGCAGGCGTTATCGTGAACCTTGCTCTCTGGACCTTGGGCAAGACCAACGTGAACCTGAACTATACCTCCTCTGTGGATAACGTAAAGTACTGCTGTGAACGTGCTGAGGTTTCTACTGTCATTACCAGCCGCATGTTTGTACAGAAGCTGAAGGGTAGGGGGGCCGACTATAGCCAGGTCGCCTCCGACAAGGTTCGCGTGCTGTATGCGGAAGACCTGATGAAACAGATTCCCAAGGCAAAGATTGCAGCCCATCTTATCTTCTGCGCCATTATGCCCACCTGGGTTGTGAACTTCCTTTACTTCAAGCGTACCAAGCTGGACAGCAATGCGGTTATCGTATTCAGCTCCGGTTCCGAAGGTACGCCCAAGGGAATCGAGCTTACCCATCGTAACATGATCGGTAACATGCACCAGCTGGCCTGTATCCTGAACATCAGCCGTGGCGACGTGATGCTTTCTGAGCTGCCGCTGTTCCATAGCTTTGGCCTTACGGTGACCACCCTCTTGAACCTGGTGGAAGGTTGCCCCATTGTGGCTGTGGCAGACCCCACCGACGTAAAGACCATGGCCCGCGTCTGTGCAGAATTCCATGTGACCTGCCTGGTGGCAACGCCCACCTTCCTCCGCGCCTTTACCGTAAGCCGTTACGTACACCCCTTGGTATTCAAGTCTGTGCGCCTGATTATCGCCGGCGCCGAAGCACTCCGCCCGGAACTGACCACGGCATTCCGCATGAAGTTCGGCAAGGAAATCTTCGAAGGCTACGGCTGTACCGAAACCGCTCCGGTGGCATCCGTGAACAGCGAAAATACCTTGATGAACGACTATACCACCATGCTGGTGAATAACAAGCCCGGCACCGTGGGCATGGCCCTGCCTGGCACCCAGTTCCTGATTGCAGACCCCGATACCAACGAGCCCTTGCCCGTGGGCGAGGCCGGCATGATTCTCATTGGCGGCTGCCAGGTGATGAAGGGTTATCTGAAGGATCCGGACCGTACCGACAGTGTTATCGTGAAGATCGACGGCATTCGCTACTACAAGACCGGCGACAAGGGCAAGCTGGATAGCGACGGCTTCCTTACCATTGTGGACCGCTACAGCCGCTTTGCAAAGCTGGGTGGCGAAATGGTTAGCCTGGGTGCTGTTGAAAAGAAGATCCAGGATACACCGGTTCTCGAAGGCTGCGATTACCTGGTGACCACCGTTCCCGATTCCGCAAAGGGCGAAAGGATTGTTCTCTTGTACCAGAGCGAAAAGGAACCTGCCCAGGTTCTTTCTGAACTCCGTGCCGCAGACTTCCCGCCCATTATGCTACCGTCTCTTGCATTCAAGGTGGAGAAGGTGCCAAAGCTTGGCTCCGGCAAGGCCGACTTTACCACCGCCAAGAAGGTGGCCAAGGAACTTGTGGAATCTCGTAAGGGTTAATCATTAGAACAAGAGAGGGTAGGATGGATAAGGAAGAAAATATCAACTACGGCTTTACGCAAGTGCGCACTGCAAGAACCATCTCCGCAGTCATTGCAATGATGGGTATGGTATTGCTCCTTATCCAGCGAGTCCTTGTAGCTGTTCTCGGCATGGCCAATGAGGCTCTTGGCCTGGCATTTGCCCGCTACAGCAATTTTACGGGTCGCTTTGCCGCCCAGAACTTTGCAGAAGACAAGAAGCTACTTGCCCTGCTCAAGGAAGTGAAGGGCATTATGCCCATAGCCGACACGGCTGTCACCGTTCTCCTGGTCTGCTCCATTGTTCTTCTTGTCATTGCCCTGGTGGGTTTGGCTCTCCCCAGACAGTTCTCGCATATTCTCGTAGCGGCCAAGTTGCTGAAGTGGAGCGACGGTTCCGATGACAAGCCTCAGGGAACCAGTCTTGGCAGGGCTCTTTCAAACCTGGGCAACATTCCTGTCAAGAAGCTGATCATTCCAATTGCTGGAATTGGAGCCATCGTTGGAATTGTTCTTGTCGTCGTATCGTACGCTGACAAGATTGACCAGGTTTCCTACGACACCGCCATTGATGAAATGCAGGAGCAGGCAATGAACTACATTACCGCCCAACGATCCTATTTTGCAAAGAACAGCAAGATTGGCGGCCCCAAGGCATTGCAATTGCCTGATTCCCTCCAGTCGGAGTTCTTCACATACAAGGTTTCTGGATCCCGCTTTACTGCAACAACATCAAAACCCATGGGCAAGTGCCCCGCAGGAACCAAATGGACGGTTTCTGCAGAGGCAAAGGGATTCTTTACGCAAGAACTGAACCTTTATAGGATCGCTCCCAAGGATTCATCCTGTGCCAAGCTAAGCCCAGAATTCAAGCAGCTGGGCCGTAAAAAGAAGCAGGCAACCACACCTTAATCCGTTTTACACACATTTACACACTTTGTGCAGATCCAGCCTCGTTTTTCCATAGAAAACGAGGCTTTTGTGTTTATATTAAGGAGGTAGTTTTATACGAGGGATATATGGGTAATTGGGTTAAAGTCATTTCCGTCGCAAGTTTATTTGGCGTAATGGGTTTTGCTGGCGCTGCCACCTGGAAACCGGTTTGTGTTAACGCTGGCCATACACTTTTGGCCGAATCCGATCATTTTGAAATCTGCAAGAAGGCTAAGCACGACGATGGTTCTGCCAATAACGCGACCTTGGATGCGGCTACTGCCCAAAATGCCCTAAAAACCCTGGAACACATTTTTTCGGTATATCACGATTCCATGCAGTGGATGTACCCCCAGCCAAGCAACGCCAACGAAAAGTTGAAAAGCGTCGCCTATCTGTTTGAAGACTCCAAGATGGGAGCCCTCTACGGCGGTGCCAATGCAGAAGCCTGCGTCAAGAATTCTGCACAAAAGGACGAATGCTCTCCGGGACTTTGGCTAGGTTCCGGCGCATTCAAGGATTTGTGGGGCCTTGCTCATGAATACGCCCACGGCCTGCAAAGTGTTGCTGGCTGGATGGGTTCCAACGCCACCTCTGGCTGGATCTGCGAATCTCACGCCAACTGGATGGCCCATCAGGTGAACCCAACCGATGCCCATTACTGCTCCGAGGCTCTGATCAACTTCCCGTACCTGTATTACGGCTCCACCCGCGACCGCTATTGCAACTGGCAGTTCATGGAACACCTTAAGGAAGAATTTGGCGGTGGCTGGAAGGGCGTGCAGTCCGTGAATCGCATGTGGATGAACAAGATTAACGATGGTGAAACCGGATACAGCACCCAGACTCCATTCGACGCCATGATTGGTGCATACGACTGGCAGTACAGCGACCTTACCGAAGAACTTGGCAAGTTTGCCATGAAGAATGCCACCCTGGAATATGAAGGAGCAAAGAAGGCTCTTTACAAGAAGACCTGGGGCGACTACGAGTTTGCCACACGCAGGGCTACTGGCTGGGGCGACATCTACCGCAGACACGGCCGCGTGACCATGCTAAATAAGATGGCTGACGACGGTACCGCAGATTTGCAGGAAGGTTCCGCCGCGGACGTCGCTTATCAAGTGCCGAGCTATTGGGCTCCGCAACGTTTTGGCTACAATCTGGTGCGTCTCTATCCCGATTCCGCAGGCAAGGTTACCGTGAAATTCCGCGGCATTGTGCAAGAATCCAAGCCCGCGGCCTATGGATGCAAGGGCGAAGAATCTTACTGGGAATGGTCCGCACAGTCCAACAAATGGGTGCAAAAAAATCTCTGCAATCTTTCGCCGGATGTAATGCCGGATCCCGGTTCCAGCTGGACGGTTGGCCTGGTGGCTGAAGGTGCCGACGGAACGCCCCGCTATAGCGAAATGAAGTCCGGAACCGCCTTCAATCTGGAAATTGAAACCAAGGCTGGCGATAAGGCTCTCTGGCTCACAGTTACCGCAACGCCCAAAGATCTATACACCATTACCTGGGACCAGTTCTACTATACTATTTACCGCTATCCGTACATGATCCGTATGGAAAACGGCAAGCCCGAAGGCTACGAGCCGAACGCCTGGAAACCCGCTGGCTATAAGGCCGGCAGTGGCGATTCCGAGGGCACGGCAACCGGCTTCAAGCGCCACGAAAATGGCGGCGGCTGGGTCAGCACCAAGGCAAATGTGGCCGCAACTGTTTATGTGGGGCCAGATGCCGTTGTTAATGGCGGCACCATCAGCGGAGAAGCCCGCATCGAAGACTTTGCCGTTGTAAATGGCGGTACCATTAGCGGTAAGGCAGTTGTCCGCGGTCGTGCACTCGTTACTGCAGGAACTATCGGCGACAACGCCGTGCTCGAAGAAGATGCATGGCTTGTAAGCGGAAGCATTACCGGCAATGCCAAGGTAGGCGCTCTTTCCATCATCGTAAATAGCACCATCACCGATAACGCTCAGGTCCAGGGCGTAATGTGGGCTGTTGCCGACAAGAAACTAAGCGGTACGGCACAACTCCGCGGCGACCTGGAAAATAACTTCAGCAAGGAACTGACCAAGGGCGTTTTCTATGGCATGGTGGATGACGGCATGCTGAACAACGCCACCTACGGCGCAAACTTTACGGAAGCCCCCAAGGAAGCTACCGCAGACTTTAGCAGCGCCAAGTGGTACGCCATTGACGAAGACATCGTGACGCCCGACGAACCCGGCGACCCCAATGAACCCAGCGAACCTGAGCAGCCTGGCGAAGAAACCAAGCCCGGCGACGAAACGGACTCCGGCGATGTAACAGAACCCGGCGACCCCGAACAGCCCGACGAAACGACTGAACCTGGCAAGGATAATCCCGGCGAAAATGATCCGCAAAAGATCATCGCCAAAAAGCAGATGGCAACACCGGCAATTTACCAGAGCCGCCAAAAGTTCGACATCAAGGGACGAAACGTAAAATCATCCCACAGGAACGCCAAATACATGAGACTGTTCTAAAGCAAGCTTACCTCCTCATCCCAAAAAAAGCAGAGCCATACGGCCCTGCTTTTTTAATATTCTAAAATCCCAGAAAGGAATTATTTTTTTCGGAATTACTTGCACTTAAAGCCCTGCAGTTCCAGGCCAGCCTTCATTTCGGCGTAGGTGGACTTGCGCTGCATATTCATGGCCTTGATGAAGGGGCTTTCGTTTGCAGTGTGCAGTCTAAAACCGGTGATTGTCTCTTCCACAGTGCCCTTGCCACTCTGGATAAACATCTGCTTGAGCTGGTCGCGACGACTTTCCAATTCGGGAGTCACAAATACATCCGTCACCAGGTCAACATTGTCGATATGGTCATCGGTAATTACGAGATTCATGGTTACATGATTCTGGATGCCACCAAACTGACCGTCAGTAGAGCAGGAAAGCTTCTGGGTGCCGGTCTTCTTAGCCTTGGCGGGCTTTGCAGCGGGCTGTGCCTTGGGAGTGTACTGGAGAGCGGCAAGCAAATCCGCTTCGCTGGCAGCACCCTGAATGCGGTTCACGATACGGCCATCCTTAATCAGGAAGAAGGTGGGGAAGGCCTGGATCGGCAAAGTGTTCTTGATTTTCTGAACGTTGGGTTCGTCAAAGCCTACGGATGCCACCTTCACGTCGGGATATTTCTTGGCAATATCGATGAGAGTGGGAATCATGATCAGGCACGGCGGACAGCTTGAAGAGAACACATCCAGAATAGTGGGCCTGTCGGTGTTCATGATTTCCTTTTCGAAGTTGCTGTCGTCTACGCGTACAATCTTGATGACTTCATCCTGAGCAGCGGCCTTTGCTGCCTTTGCAGGAGCGGCAACGGCACTGGAGAATGCTCCCATGGCGGCAATCACAGCGGCCGCACCCATAACAGATTTAAACTTCAAACACTTCATTATAAATTTCCTTTTGTTAACTGTAGGCAGTATAGAAATATTTTGCGACATAGGCTAGGGCTATAGTGAACGCTGCGCGAGACGAAAACGAAAAATTGCGACGCACAAAAAAAGCCCGCGGGCATAAACCCACGGGCTTTTTCGTCACTGGATCCTTCGCTTTGCTCAGGATGACGCTGGTGCAACCTGTTCAGAACGACGCGGAGCGCCTATTAACCTTCAACCTTCGGAAGCTGAGCAAGGCTCTTAGCCAGGTCTTCGTCGGTAGGAATGTAGTCGTTCATTTCACCGTCGTTGAACTTCTGGTAAGCAACCATGTCGAAGTAGCCGGTACCGGTCAGGCCGAACAGAATGTTCTTGGCTTCGCCGGTTTCCTTGCAACGGAGAGCTTCATCGATGGTAGCGCGGATAGCGTGGCTGGATTCCGGAGCCGGCAAGATACCTTCGGTCTGAGCGAAGAGACGGGCAGCTTCGAACACCTTGGTCTGTTCCACGGAAGCAGCGCGCATGTAGCCCTGATCGTAGAGTTCAGAAAGGATGGAGCTCATGCCGTGGTAGCGCAGGCCACCAGCGTGGTTTGCAGACGGAATAAAGCCGGAGCCCAGAGTGTACATCTTGGCCAGCGGGCAAACCTTACCAGTATCGCAGAAGTCGTAAGCGTACTTACCGCGGGTAAAGCTGGGGCAGCTTGCAGGTTCGATAGCCAGAATATCGTAGTCAGCTTCGCCACGGAGCTTTTCGCCCATGAACGGAGAGATAAGGCCGCCCAGGTTAGAACCACCACCGGCGCAACCGATGATCATGTCGGGCTTCACGCCGATCTTCTTGAATGCAGCCTGAGCTTCCAGACCGATCACGGACTGGTGCAAAAGAACCTGGTTCAGCACGGAACCCAGAACATAGCGGTAGCCTTCCTGAGTCACAGCAGCTTCAACAGCTTCGGAAATTGCGCAACCCAGAGAACCAGTGGTGCCCGGGAATTCTTCGTTGATCTTGCGGCCAACGTTGGTGTTCATGGAAGGAGACGGGGTGACGGAAGCACCGTAGGTGCGCATCACTTCGCGGCGGAAAGGCTTCTGTTCGTAGGAGCACTTCACCATGTAAACCTGGCAATCGATGCCGAAGAAGGCAGAAGCCATGGAAAGAGCGGTACCCCACTGGCCAGCGCCAGTTTCGGTGGTCACACCCTTGAGGCCCTGCTGCTTGGCGTAGTAGGCCTGGGCGATAGCGGAGTTCAGCTTGTGGCTACCGCTGGTGTTGTTACCTTCGAACTTGTAGTAAATGTGAGCCGGAGTGCCGAGAGCCTGTTCCAGGAAGTAGGCACGAACCAGCGGAGACGGGCGGTACATCTTGTAGAAAGTACGGATGTCTTCGGGAATTTCGATATATGCGGTGTCGTTGTCCAGTTCCTGCTTGACCAGTTCGGAGCAGAACACTCCTTCCAGTTCGGCAGCGGTCATGGGCTTGCCGGTACCCGGGTTCAGGAGCGGAGCCGGCTTCTTCTTCATGTCGGCACGAACGTTGTACCAAGCCTTCGGCAGTTCAGATTCTTCCAGGTAGACCTTGCAAGGTCCGTCAATCTTCAGGGAGGAGCAATTACGCATATTAATCCTTTTGTTAGTTAAAAGCCGTTTTTTGCAACCGAAAAACTCAAAAAAGCCTGAACTTCTCAAAAACTCGCTGGATTTCTCGGAATTTCAAAAATTAACGCATATAATTTACACAAAAAATGCCCGATTGAAACGCAAATTTCCTTATTTCTTTCGTTTTATAAAGAAAAAAAATGATTTTTTGGTGCCCACGCGGGGGTAGCTCTCGCAGCTCAGGTTTCTTTGGGGTACATTTCACTGAACATACATTGTTGAAAAACCCCGTTCAAATGAGCGGGGTGCTTTATTAGCTTTTACAGCAGGCCGTGTTGTCTAAGGATTTCTGCGTATTTGTCGGCACGGGCTTTTTCTGCTTCCAGCTCCTGCTTGCTGGCTTCAATGGCCTGCCTGTTGGCCGCAAGTTCCTCTTCCTGCTGTTTAATCAGCTCTTCGGTGTACTTGCGGGTAGAAATCGCGTCGAGTCTACGGCGTTCTTCCATTTCCTGGCGGTAGGCTTCGATTTGCTCTGCACTGAATGCCATAAGGTCCTCGTACACGTCTTCAAAAGGTTCAACCCGGGTGGGATTGGCTATAAACTTACATAAATCCAGTAGGTTTTGCAAGTACTTGTTACCGTGTCCCGCATCCTCGCGGATTGCCTGCTCCAAGTAATTTAGCTGAATAATGCACCAGTGCATGGTGTCGAATTTGAACATGCGGTTTTCCTGCGCGGAAATATCCAAATTCAGGAGCCAGGATGTATGCGGGAAAATGCAATCCTGCGAAATGATTATCTGGTAGCATTTATTTAGTTCCTTATATTTTGCGCCCTTGATCGCCTGGGAGGCATAGAGCTTGGCTCCGTAATACGAAAGCCGCTTGGCGTAATCGTCCTTTTCGGTCCATAGCTGGACTTCTACATCGGCCTCGTCGCCATCGTCCATGACCACGCGAACGTCAAAGCGGGATGTTTTTTCGGTCTTGGGCTGCGTGGATGCGAAGGTTTCTGTAACCAGAGGTTCCGCCTTTCGTAACTTCTTGCCAATGAGCGTAGACATCAGCTGCCGCAAGTTTTCCCGGGATTTCGGGTTGTCACGGGTATATACATACTTGAAGGCGCAATCCGCCAACAGCGAGGCAATTTCTGTTTTTGGGGGTTCGTTGTGAGCGTTGGTGTTTGTTGTTTTTTGTGAGGGCATATTATCTCCTTTAAGAAAAAAACACTTGATTAACTCAAGTGTTCAGGAGACGATTCGTAACGCTCGGGAGGAAATGTAACTAAGTCACCCATCTTGTAAAGGGCGGAAATGTAAAAGAACAGTAAATTCAGTTGTCAAGGCTTTCGTGGGTGGAAGTGGTTGTCTCAAAATTTGCACATACCACTCCAGACTCGAAGAAAAGGAAATTATGGTGGATGTTATCGTGAACTGTTTGTAAGGAGTTTTTTATTTACTTATATTTCCCTCATATAAACAATCAAGGTACGCATATCGTTCATACGAGCAATGGAAAAGAAAAAGTTTGAACTAGACTTTGACGAATACATTCGTCATACGGAACCAAGTCGGCATGAAATGTCTTCTGCCTGGTCCACGGCAATTGGCTTGCAGCAAGTCGATGGGCTGACTCCTTCCAAGTACCTTTTTGAGACCGCCCGCCGCAACATTGATGGCGACATTACCATTGACGAAGCTCAGAAACTGATCAACAGTTATTACGAGTCAAAGACTGAACGGAATGACGACGAAGATGATGCCGAAGAGGCTGACAAGGTTTCTGCACGCATCGCTAAAATTCTCAGTGAAAAGTCGTTCAATTTCTCGCCCTCGTACCTGATTGCGATTCACGGAAAACTGTTCCAGGGAATCTATAAGTTTGCCGGAAAAATCCGAGACTACGACATTTCTAAAAAGGAATGGGTTCTGAACGGGGCATCCGTAATGTACGGGGCAGCCTTTGAACTGAAGATGGCCCTGGATTACGACTTTGAGCAGGAACGCAATTTTATCTATGGAGGCTTATCCATGGACCAAATTGTGGAACACCTGGCCTACTTTGTTTCGAGACTGTGGCAAATCCATGCCTTTGGCGAAGGCAATACGAGAACGACTGCCGTATTTACCATCAAGTACTTGCGTTCCATGGGCTTCAAGGTTTCTAACGACATTTTTGCGAAGAACTCCTGGTATTTCAGAAACGCTCTGGTCCGCGCCAACTACAAGAATCTGCAGAAGGGTATCGATAAAAATCCAGAATTCTTGGAAAAGTTCTTCCGTAACATGCTCATGGGCGAACATAATGAACTGAAAAATCGGTTCATGCATGTGGACTTTAAAGGTCAAAAACCAACGATTGATGTTCAAAAACCAACGATTGGTGATGAAAAACCAACGATTGAAACGAAAAAAGCAAAGATTGAACTAGCTGTGGAAGAATCCTCGTTTAATAAGACCGCTAAGGAAAATTTGCTGAAATTTGTTCGGGGCGTAGAGCTAGACGAAATTTTTGGTGTTTCTAGAGTAAGGGAAATCGTCGTCTGCGGAGCCTCATCGGCGTCGGCTGCTTTGAAAAAATTGCAAGCCCTCGATTTGATAGAACCTGTTGTGGGCCACGGCAAGGGAAAGTTCCGTTTTAAAATGTGAATCACGAAACTCTATCTTTCGAAAACCTACAGCGAGCTGGAACAAGAAAACACCAAGATGTGGCACCTCGGCCCGGTGGCGCTTTATCAGGATTTTATTGAAAATCAATAAATGATTTTGAGGGCATTGGGAAAGAGTTTTTTCCCGAAGAACTACTAGTTTTTTACTCCATGGATATGTAGAAGAATAAACAAGGTGTTTTAGGATAAAAGCTTTAGAAAACTAAAACTTTTAATCTATATTTCCCTAAAATACCTTACCCCCTACATGGAGTTTTTTATACATGGCGACTGCTGTTAATATCAAGAAGTTAGAGGCCGATTTATGGGAATCCGCAGACTTGCTGCGCTCCGGTTCCAAGCTTACTTCTAATCAGTATTGCATGCCTGTTCTTGGCCTTCTCTTTTTGCGATATGCCTATAGTCGATTCAAGAAGGTCGAAGAAGAGCTCCTCAAGAATCGTCCTTCCCGCGGTGGCCGCGTCATGCCTGTTGAGGCCAGCGACTTCGCCAGCAAAAGTGCACTGTTCTTGCCCAAGGAAGCCCAGTATTCTTATCTGGTGGACCTCCCTGCCAATGTTTCTTCCCAGAAGTTAAAATCTGTGAATGGTCATACCATGAACAGCCTGGGCGAAGTGGTGAATAACGCCATGGAGCTGGTGGAGCAGCAGAGCGAACAGCTCAAGGGAATTTTGCCCAAGACCTACACCGATTTTCCCGACGACCTTTTGGGTGAACTCATTCGCATTTTCAATAACGACGCCTTGGACAAGGTGGGCGGTGATGTTATTGGCCGTATCTATGAATATTTCTTGAACAAGTTTGCAAAGAACATCGCCTCTGACGATGGCGTTTTCTTTACGCCCAAGCCCTTGGTGAAGATGATCGTAAATGTGCTAGAGCCAAAGAGCGGTGTACTTTTGGACCCTGCCTGTGGTAGTGGCGGCATGTTTGTGCAGACCGGCGATTTTGTGAATGCGGCCGGCATGCAGGCCAATAGCGCCATGACATTCTATGGCCAAGAAAAGGTGGAATACAACGCCCAGCTTTGTATGATGAACATGGCTGTGCACGGCCTTGCTGGCGTTGTGAAATCCGGTGACGAAGCCAACTCTTTCTATCACGACGCCCACAATCTTGATGGTTGCTGTGACTACATCATGGCAAACCCTCCCTTTAACGTTGATAAGGTAAAGTCGGAATCTGCCGCAAGTGCAGGCCGATTGCCCTTTGGCTTGCCTAGCGTAAACAAGGAAAAGGAAATCGGCAACGGAAACTACCTTTGGATTTCTTATTTCTACTCCTACCTAAACGAAAAGGGCCGCGCAGGCTTTGTGATGGCCGCCTCGGCAACGGATAGCCAGGGCAAGGATAAGGATATCCGTGAAAAGCTGATCCAGACGGGCCACGTAGATGTAATGGTCAGCGTGGGTAACAACTTCTTCTATACCAGAAGTTTGCCTTGCTCCATTTGGTTCTTTGACAAGGGCAAACAGAAAAAGTTGCTGGACAAGATTCTGTTCATTGACGCCCGAAACTACTACACCGTAGTTGACAGAACCTTGAACGAATGGACCGAATGGCAGCTCAAGAACCTGAATGCCATCGTTTGGCTCTATCGTGGCGAAAAGCAGAAATACAAGGCCTTGCTGCAGGAATACAGAATGGCTCTTGGTTTGAACGGCAAGCAGACTTTTGAAAAGTGCAAGGCAGATATCGAAAACCTGCTAAAGCAGAAACGCGATGATGCCAAGATTGCTGTCGAAAATGCCGACCGCAAAGAAAAGAAATCGGTGCAGGCCCGCTTTGACGAAGAAATCGCAACATTGGAAGAAACCCTAGCCATTGCCAAGGAAGCCGTATGGCTTTACGAAAAGTTCGGCGAAGGGGAATATCAGGATGTTCTTGGCCTCTGCAAGATTGAGGATAGGGAAGTAGTCCTTAACGAAAAAGGCGCTTCTCTTACGCCGGGCGCTTATGTCGGCGTAGCCCCCGTAGAAGATGATGGCGTAAACTTCGAAGAACGCATGGCCGAAATCCACCAGGAACTTCTCGAATTGCAGGCAGAATCAAATAACCTGATGAAGACCATTTCCAAGAACATGAAGGAGATGGGACTGTGAGGTTAGACGAGAGACGAAAGACGAAAGACGAGAGATTTTCTCAAACTAGTTTTGGTAGCTTCCCAATATTTGTTGTGGAGGTTCGCTGATGGCTTGGGAAAAAGTGAAATTGGAAGATTTGTATGATGTCCATAATGGTCTGTCAAAGGGTGGAAAATTTTTTGGATCGGGATATCCTTTTTTGACTTTTTCTACTGTCTTCAACAATTTTTTTATTCCTGAAAGAATTGTTGACTTGGTTCAATCAACAGAAAAAGAGCAAGAAAATTATTCAATTTGTCGAGGCGATGTTTTCATCACTCGTACAAGTGAAACGTCTGATGAATTAGGAATGAGCTGTGTTGCTCTAAAAGATTATCCCTTTGCAACATATAATGGTTTCACAAAAAGGCTGAGACCAAAGACTGATTGCGTATTGCCTGAGTATATCGGATATTATATGCGGACTCCTAGTTTTCGTGGAGAATTTATTGCTTTTTCTACGATGACAACAAGAGCTAGCCTACGAAATGAAGATTTGCTTAGTTTAAAGGTTGCTTTACCGCCTCTAAAAATCCAAAAGAAAATTGCTGACATTCTTTCTGCGTATGACAACCTAATTGAAAACAACCAAAAGCAAATCAAACTTTTGGAAGAAGCAGCCCAGCGCCTCTACAAAGAATGGTTCATCGACCTCCGCTTCCCCGGCCACGAAACCACCAAAATCGTAGATGGAATCCCAACCGGCTGGCAAGAGAAATTTATTAGTGAATTGTGTTTGAAAATGAATGCTGGCGGAACGCCGAGTAGAGGGAAAAAATCTTTCTATGCATTAGAAGGCCATAGATGGTTTAAAACGAAAGAACTACTTGATAACTGGTTGATTGACTCAGAAGAACATATTTCTGACGAAGGTCTTGCAGGTTCTTCGGCCAAACTATTCCCGCCTAATACTATTGTAATGGCGATATACGCAAGTCCTACTTTAGGTCGTCTTGGCATTATGCGACATGAATCGACGACAAATCAGGCTGCTTTATGTATGGCTGCTGATTCTAGCAAATGTTCCTGGCAGTGGTTATTCCATAAACTTTATGAATTGCGTGATGAATTTAATGCAATAGCAAGAGGTGCGGGACAACAAAATATTAGTGGAGATGCAGTAAAAAGCAAAGTCGTTGTTGTTCCAACGAAAAAATTGATGGACTTGTTTACAAAAAATGTTGAGCCTATCTTTGAAAAAATGTATGTCTTGACAGATGAAATTGAAAAATTGAAACAAACTCGTGACCGCCTGCTCCCCAAATTAATGTCCGGTGAAATCGAAGTTTAAACAGGAGCTACTATAAATCATGAATTTTAAAATTGCTGAAACCTTAGAAGAGTATGAGAAAATTGTAGAATCGTTCTCTGAAGATTATTGGTTTAGAGGTCATTCAGCAGCAAAATATAGGCTAGAACCAAATATTTATAGAGAACGGCATTTTAGATCTAATCTACTTGGCTACGAGACTCGTTCCGGTACGCGTCCCCAATCAGGATTTTATGACATATATCAGTATAAAATAGCGGATGATATAACTAAGGCTCAATATTCTACAGACTCGTTTATAGAAAGAATGTATAAAAACCAACACTATAATGTTTTGACGCCCCTTTTAGATTTTTCAACAGATTCTTTAGTTGCCCTTTTTTTTGCTGTAGAGAATCGTTCTAAATGGAATGAAGAACAGTCAATTGATTTTATAAAAGAAGAATATGGAGACAATTTAGCTTATGTGGAAAACGAAGCAGGTGCTATATTTATCATTAATCCTTCAGAATTGAATTCTAAATCATTAAATACAGTAGCACTTCTTGATTCTAAGGATCTTCAAGAAGAATTTGTTCTTGAAAATGAGCTTCCTTTTGCCATTTCCCCTTCTGTATTTGATATTCCACGTGTAAAAGCACAGTCTGGCAAATTCGTTTGCTTCGGCTTGAAAATGGAACCTCTAGATTATTATGATGTACTTGAAAAAGATATTACAAAGATTCTTATTCCTAATGCTTCAAAACAAAAAATATTTGAAGGACTTGTTGCGAAAGGCTACACATACAAAAAAATATATCCAGATTTCGAAGGTCTAGCAAAAGAAGCGAACTATCAAATGTGGCGTGATTATAATAACAGAGTCAAAGCATAAAGATTTTTTTTATGACTACAGTTCGAAAAAAGAAAATTTAAAATGGAGATGAGTATGAATATCGCGATTTTAATGGCTCAAAGTGAATACAAAAATGTACAAAGTTTGTCTGCATGCAAAAATGACTTGCGTTTGATGAAAAATATTGTTGAAAAATCAAAAAAATACAATGAAATTTTAGTCCTTGACGATGGAATTGATAAAGCTTCGGATGCGAATGAAAAAATTATTCAATTTCTAGAAAAATATAAGGATGAAACAGATGTAGATGAAATTCTTTTATATTTCTCAGGGCATGGAAATTTTGTTGACAATGAATTTTACTATGTATGGGGGGATTATGAAGAATCCAAAAAACGCCAAACATGTTTGCAAAATTCAACGATAGATTCTTACTTGAAATCTATAAATGCCAAACTAACTGTAAAAATTGTTGATGCCTGTCAATCTGGGGTTCCTTATTTGAAAGGCGGAGAAGACTTTGATAAGTTTTTGAATACCTCTAAAAATTCCTTTAACAAGTGTTACTTCTTATTTTCTAGTCAAAACGACGAACCCTCTAAAGCTAGTTCTCAAGTTAGTTATTTTACCAAATCGATCATAGAATCTTTGAATTTTTTTGATATTGGGAAAAAAGTCCGGTATAAGGACGTTATGAATTACGTTTCTGATGAATTTGAAAGAACAAAAGATCAAACTCCTTTTTTTATCACGCAATGTGATTTGACTGATTTATTTGTTGAAATGAATTCGGATATAAAGCAGTTCTTTGCTTCTGAATACTCTGTGAGTTCGTCAGAAATTGAATCTTCGGAAATCACTGCAGATGAAACATTGTCTATATTAGATTTAGTAAAGAAAGATGCAGAAAGATATGTTTCTTTTGATGCTGTAAAAATTTGCCTTAATTCGTTAAAAGAAAAGTTAGAGACTCAAAATATAGATTCCTTTTTGAATGACTTTTATTCCCTAGAAATAACAGAAATTTCGTATAAAGATATCCCCAAAATAAAAGAAATCGGGAAGTGGATTGAGGAAAAAGGAAAGAATTCTTATACTCAGTTATCCCATGAAAATATACCATACGTGGTTAAAGTTCCTAAAAATAACTTAGGTATATGGTCGTCTGTTTTATCTAAATATAGTGCGGTAAATGAGGATGATTATAAAACAGAGACGAGATATAGACAAGAAGTTTGTTCCTATACGAATTCGATAGAAATTCCCTATATAGGCTTGAATGTTCATTTTGTAAGTAAACTTCCTAATTTGATGGATAATTCTTTGTTCATTGTTCCTATTCTCTCTAGAACGAATGTGAATCTTTTTACAACAAAAGTTGATTATAAAAGATTGGGATGGGACGATCAAGTCGTCGTTCCATTATCGGCAAAATGGGAATATAAGGATGTTCCGTACGAAAGTACAGCATTGAATGATGTTGGTGAAAAAGCATTTCACAAGGTAGAACAAGAGATTGTTGAATCGTTGAAAATGAAATTTTTGCCAAATGAAAGGACTAACTAGTAAGATTAGGTAAATAAGCATTTGTCAGTAGCTCGTTATGAAAGTAATTTAGAGAGTTCGTTAATTAAACAAAGTCAAAAAAATCTTATATTATCCCTATGCTCATCTATCACGCTAGCAAAGAAATTGTAGAAGTACCCGAGATTCGTAAGACTCGGTTTACCAAGGACTTTTCCTGGGGCTTTTATTGTACCAACAACTTTGCACAGGCTATCCGGTGGGCAAACCGTGGTGATGGGGAACCCCGGGTCAATCATTTCGAGTACACGCCAGATCAGTCGTTGAAAATTCTCACATTCGAGAAAATGACGGATGAATGGCTGGATTTCATTGCAGCATGCCGTAGCGGGAAGGCTCACGATTTTGATATTGTGGAAGGCCCCATGGCAGATGATACGGTCTGGAATTTCGTAAATGATTTCTTGGCAGGGACCATCAACAGAAAGCAGTTCTGGGTTTTGGCAGAATTCAAGCATCCGACCCATCAGATCAGCTTCCATACAGAGGCAGCTTTGCAATGCTTAAAATTTGTCAAGTGCGAGGTCGTACATGACTGAATCTCGGATAGATGATCTCTTTTATGTGTGTTCCCTGATTGAGTATGTCGCCCGCGTAACAAAGAATAAGCGCGGGGTGATCGCAAACAAGCTGGGTGAGGCCGGCTTTGCGAAGGAACTGAAAGACGCAGGTGTCAACCACAGCCTTAGCTTTGAGCAAGTGGGCGAGGAAGTTGTCGAACGTTACGGCATACCTGCAGGCTCCTTTGAAACTGTTGAAAACTGCAAATATTCCGTTCCTTCCTATACCGACATCGGACGCCTTTACAGCATCATGGTCCAGGATTGTGCGCGCCCTGGCGAAGAAATTAAAACAGCAATCCAAATTTTTTCTTCGGTCATTAGCGACTACATCTCCAATTTCAATTCCGACTGCTACTATCAAAACCCGAGCTACCTGGAGGAATCCTTCAGAGCCGGCAAACTGCTCTAAGATATGTCTTACGATTATTCAGAAAACATCCTGGTCCAAGAGGCTGCGGGAAACCTGGCGTCTCCGTTTGTGCAGGTGGGCAAAGGATTTGGAACGATAAAACAATTATTTCTTTTGAAAAAATGAAAAAAGTTTAATTTTATTTGCTATTTTTGCATGTTTTATGCATTTTTTTAAAATTGGAACTTGTTTTTTATAATTTTTCTATGTAATTTTATAAAAAATTTTAAAAGAGTATAATGAGATGATTCAGCAAATAAAAATCAAGAATTTTCTCTCGTTTAGAGATGAGACCGTATTTAATTTTGAAGCGTCAAATGACAATTTTGCGGAAGATTCCCAAGTTATCAAAATGAAAGACGGAACAAGGCTTCTTCGATTTGCAATTATATATGGCTATAACGCTTCTGGAAAATCCAATCTTGTTGAATCATTTGATTTTTTATCTTCTTTTTGGGTGCGAAAGCCAGATTCTTCTGAAAGCGGAACTCGCATCACCCCGTTTGCATTCTGCAAAACGAGTCAAAAAGAACATTCTGTATTTGAAATGATTTTTTACGCAGACGAAACAAAATATTGGTATCAACTGGAACTCGATGAAAAAAATATATTTTTAGAAAAATTATCATATTATAAAACAACGCAACCGGTAATGCTATTTGAGCGTACTATTGACAATGAAAAATCAAAAATAAAGTTCAACAATCAAGCTTTGAAATTAAGTCCTTCGGCACGTGAATTTATAGAGTTAAACTGTTTAAAGAACACATCCGTTTTTGTTGCTCGAGATCAAGTTAACGTTGACATTCCTTTGATAGATAATGCAAAAAATTGGCTCCGTAAAAACATCTTTGAAACGGTTGGTCCCAAAACAGGATTAACTACCTACGCAACGAATAAAATAAAAGATAATTCGCCATTGGTGAAATATTTGTTAGATTTCTTATCCGAAGCCGACTTTAATATTTCTGATGTAGCAACAAAATCGAAAAAAGAAAAGCTGCCCGATGAAGTCTTAAAGGCGATTGGTGATGATGAGTCTATACCGGAAGAGCTAAAGAGTAAAATTATAAAAGATGGTGCCATAGAAAAAACAGAAACACTCTTTTCTCATTCAGTTCTTAATGGACGAAAGAACGAAAAATATTTAATGCAAGAAAATAGAGAATCTATGGGGACTATGCGAACTTTTGGCTTGGAAACTGTAATTTATGAAGTAGTAAAAAGACAAGGATTTCTTCCAATCGATGAAATAGAAACATCTTTACATTCAAAATTATTAGAAATGATGCTGTTTAATTTCCTAAAAGAGCCGTCAAAGTCGCAAATTATAGCAACAACTCATAACGATGGTCTTTTAGACTTAATTGACGACCTCATTCGAAAAGATTCTATTTGGTTTGTTGAAAAACAAAAAAATGGAGTTTCAGACTTATATAAATTAACTGATTTTAAAGGCTTGAATCGTCTTTCGTCAATCCGTGCAGCCTATCGAAACAAACGTTTTGGAGCGACTCAGTTTAGTGTATGAGCGAAAGAAAACTACGACACGAGAGCCCTCAAGAAACATATTTTCCTGCTAATGTAAATGTTCAGGAACCTGTTGAAGAGACGGGGACCAGGGAACTTGTTGCTTTACCTCCTTTTTTAATCAGTGGCGGCGAAAACACCGAACGATTGTATTTTCAGCATATATCTTCGCTTACCGATTTCAAATTTATAATTAAACCAGAATATTTTGGGAAAGAATCGGAATATGCGACATATTTTCCTCAAAAAATAGAGGAGATAATAAAGGCTAATCGTGATGCCAAAGTTTTTTGTGTTTTTGACCTTGATAATATATTGGGTGATCTAGAAAGTACAAGCCCGAAAAAGCGTGAGCGTGCGCAAAAAGCGACGAAAAAATATGAAACATTTTTGAAATGGGTGAAAAAATTTGCCGAAACTGAAAAAATAGAGAACCAAATTGTCATGTGCGAAAGCATGCCTTGTTTTGAATTTTGGTTTTTGCTTCATTTTGAAGATTGTCGCAAATTTATGAAAGACAAAGGGCCTGTAAGCAATCGTTTAGCAAATTATATGAAACCTTTATTTGAAGGGATAACAAAAAAATTTAGCAATGTCTTGAAAAAGAAGGAGTATTTGGAAAAACAAGATTGGGTAAAATTTCTATGTTCTGATGAAAAAATGGAATTGGCTGTTGAACGCGCAAAAAAGAATTACGAATATATAAGGCAAAACAAGCTTCTGAAATCAAGTTCTTACTCAAAAGTTTATCAAATATTTGAAAAATAATCCTTCATGCCTACTCTTTCTTTCAAATCCGCAGCTGTCAAGATTCTTCAGGAATCGAAGCATCCTTTATCCCCAAACGAAATTTACCGCATTGCCGCAGAACGGCAGATGGTGAAGACTTCGGGAAAAACTCCCGAAGCGACGATGGGTGCGCAAATCTACACTGACATCCGGAAAAACGGGGCGGCGTCTCCGTTTGTGCAGGTGGGCAAAGGGCGGCGCTGAAGGAACGCCTGCTGAATACGGACCCGTTCATCTTTGAACATCTCATTGGCGATTTACTCGAAAGGCTCAATACGAAAACGTGAATAGCGACGATACTATTGCCAGCTACATGAGAAACGTCTTCTTGAATCTCGGCCTGGTGCAACTTGTCGATAAAAAGTACAAGTTGACTCCGGCGGCAGAAAGTCTTTTGAAGAACCCTTCCAAGGAAGCTGTTTTCGAAATATTGAACGAACGAATTTTCGGTATCGAAGAAGCCATGTCCCTTATCGAGACGTCCGAAACACCGATATCCGAAAACGACCTTTGGAACACTAACGCGCAGGCTTCATTCCGCCTTCTTTGGCTCTGGAACCTCGAAAAAATTCAAAGAACCGAAGACGGGAAGTACACGAAGGCTGAGTAAAATTTTGCCTTGCTACTTTTCGCTGCGTTTTGCGTTGTTTGGAAGTCCCATCAGCTCGAAGGCGTTTTTGCTGCGGAGGTAGAGGTCGTCCGATGTTTTCTTGTCGCTTTTTTCGAGAAGCTTGGCGCGGTGGTAGAGGATGGTCGCGGTTGTGTAGGGGCGGTTGTCTGCGATGGCGCGCTCCTCGGCGATTTTGTAGAGGGAGTCCGCTTTTGCAGGTGCATTGAAGTTTGCGATTCTTGCTTCGGTCCAGGCGTAAAGGAGAGTTTCGTCGTCGGTGCGCTTGTCTATCATCTTGAGCGCGTCCTTGGCGTCTTCGCTTTTGCCTGTGGCGGCGTAGGCGATGCCGCATTCCGAGTAGAAGGCGGCTTGCAGTTCGTCTGCGGCTTTTTTCAGGTCGTCGTTGCTTACGCTTTTGCAAATGGATGCTGCGGCCTGGTAGTTCTCCTGCGCATTTTTCAGTGCGGCCTGGGACTTGGCGTAGACGACTTTCGTTGTCCTGTCCATTGCCTCTGTGCGGACGTTTGCGAGGATGGAATCGGCGAATGCGAAATCAAGGCTCATGGTGCGGATTTGCCCCATGGCGATGAGGATGCGGCTTTCGGCGCCGAGGTCCGCTTCCTTGCGGCTCGCGAGGAGGGCGCGCTCCAGCTGCGAATAGCTCTTGGCGATTTTACCGGCCTTGAGCGACTTTTGTGCGCGGTAGGCGAGTGTCCCCGATTCGCTTGCTTCTGCAAACGACGCGAATCCCATCAGGAGCGCGAACGCGAAACTTGTGAATTTCGGAAGTGTCGGCTTTACCATAGCGTCTCCACGATGAAGGGGACGGAGTCCTTTTTCGGAATGGAGCGTCTGAATAGCCACATGCTCGACATGCCGGAGATGAGGTCGTCCGCGTTCTGGAGCGTCATCTCGGAGTTGTCTATGAAGTCCTTGAGGTTGCCTGTCACGTTGCCGAGGCTGTCGATGAGCACGTCTACGCGCCCCATGGTGGAATCCATGGCGATGAACATGTGGTCGAGCTTGTCTGGGAACGGCTTCAGTTCCGTCATCATGTTCGACATGCTTTCGGTGAGGCCTGTCGCCTTGTCCATGAGCGTGGGAACACCGGTTTTCATCGTATCCAGAAGTACGGATGTTTTTGCGAGGACGTTCTTGCCGAGGTAGGTGATGTTGTCCAGTCGATCTAGTTGTCTGTTCAGGTTATCGTAGAGCGTGCGTGAACCGAACAAGGCTCCCATGGTGGTTCCTGTGTCCATGGCCATGGTGACTAGAGTATCTGCGGCGTCGATAAGTGCGTTCACGCGACCGAGGAGTTCGTTTGTCGTTTCGAGAACGGTTTCGATGTCCTGTGCCTTTCCTGCGGGGAGAAAATCTCCGTCGTCAAGAATGCGTCCTTTGCCTTTTCTAACGTCAATGTTGATGACGCGAGCCGAAATCACGTTCTGGTCGCGGATGGCGAAAACTTTGGCACTGTCGGTAATCAGGTGCTGGAATTCCTTTCGTATAGTGAAATCCATGCGGACGCCTTCGTCCTCGATGCCCATGCTCGAAATCTGTCCGACGTCAACACCGTTGATTTGGACGCGGGTGCCGGTATGGAGGCCGAGTGCTTTTTCAAAGGTGCTGTGCAGCTTGTATTCTTCGACGATGATGTGCGTGTAGAAAAGCTTGGTATAAAGAATCAAGCCGAAAATCATGACGGCAACAGTGAAAAAGACGCCAACCAGAAGGCCGGACATTTCCATCCACTTGATTTGCTTTAAGTGCTTGAACATCTTTGCGAAAAATATAAATAATTGGAAACTGGTAGGGAGCGGGCTTATACAAACTTGTTTATTTTTTAGGTAAGACTGGTTTTTGACCGTAAAATTGAACATGAACGAGGTAATATGGATTTCTTTGAGTTCTTGAATGACGCTGTGACTCCTTTTCATACTGTGCAAAAGTTGAAGGAATTTTTTGCGGCAAAGGGGTTTGACGATATGGATGCTGTCGATTCTCCTTTGGAACCGGGAAAATCGTATATGGCGGTTCGCGGAGGGGCGGTTGCCGCGATTCGCGTGCCTCGCTGCGTGAGTTCCAAGTCTCGTTTCAGGATTGCCTTGGCGCATACGGATTTTCCGACGCTGAAGATTGCGCCGAATCCGGATGCTTCCCATGCGCAGGTGGATACGCTGCATACGGAGGTCTACGGCTCGCCTTTGTTTACGAGCTGGCTCGACAGGGATCTCGGATACGCAGGGAAAATCGCATACGAGGCGCCTTGCGCATCCGCCCTTTGCGGAAGCGTCAAGACGAAGCTGTTCCGCGGCGATAAGCTTTTTCGGATTCCCCAGTTGGCGGTTCACATGAACCGCGGCGTGAACCAGGACGGCTTGAAGGTGAATCCGCAGGTGGATTTCAACGTGCTGTGGAAATCGTCGAAGAATGGGACTGTAAAGTTCGCGGATGTTTTGCAGCGTGAACTTGCGGAAGGCGAAACGCTTCTGGATTTCGAGGTGCAGCTGTTCGATGCGCAGCCTGCGAATTTCGGCGGTTTGAATGACGAGTGGATTTACTCCGGTCGCCTAGACAATTTGAGCAGCTGCCATGCGGTCGCCGAGGCGATTGCCCATGCCGAACCGCTTGAAAACGATGTGTGCGTCGCCTGCTTCTTCAATAACGAGGAAGTGGGGAGCGAAACCCGCGAAGGCGCTGCTGGCAACTTCCTTCGGGCGGTTCTCGGGAAAATCTGGTCGAGTTTCCAGACGGGTGCTGGGCGTTTTGCAACACTTTCGTCGGTGCTCGCGGAATCTTTCGCGCTTTCTATCGACATGGCGCATGCGGAGCACCCGAACCACCCCGAAAAGCACGAACCGAACCATGCGCCTGTTCTTGGCGGTGGAATCGTACTCAAGACAAATTCACAAAAGAGGTATGCGAGCGACTGCGAAAGTTCGGCGCTTCTTCGCTTGCTTTGCAAAAAGGCCGGTGTGCCGCTGCAAACCTTCGTGATGCGTAGCGACATGCCTTGCGGAAGCACTGTCGGCCCGACTGTTTCTGCAAATCTCGGCATCCCGACGGTGGATATTGGAGAGCCCATGCTCAGCATGCACAGCATCCGCGAGATGATGGCCGTCGCTGATCACGAAAGCATGATTCGTCTGACGAAGGCATTCTATTCGTGCTGATGGTAGAAACGGAGATGCTGAATGTGCTTGTTTTGTACAAATTAGAGCGTTTTACGCATAAGGTGCTGTATATGTTTATTCGGTAGACTCAATTTTGTGGCCTTTCTCGATGCAGACGTATTTCGCTTTAAAGCCTTTGTTCCTCTTTTTTCTTATATTTTTTGCAATGATAAAGAATGCTATTGAAATCTTTACCCGAAAATTTTCCCGTCAATCCTTGATTGGGCAGTTTGTCAGATATCTTTTTACGGGTGGAATCGCCTTTGTTCTGGATTTTGGCCTTTTTGCGCTGTGCCTGTATATATTTGAACTGCATTATCTGCTGGCCAATTTTGTCGGTCTTGTTGTTGGTCTTATTGTTAACTATTACATTAGTGTCGCCTGGGTGTTTTCTGCATGCAAACGCTCCTTGGAAAACAAGAAGGCCGTTGAATTTGGAATTTTTGCTATTGTCGGTATTATTGGCGTCGGTATCAATCAGCTGTGCATGTTCTTGATGATTGGCTGTTTGGAATATCAGGAGATGTTGAGCAAGATGGCCGCTGCGGTAATTGTTCTGCTGTGGAATTTTGGCGCGCGGAAGTTGCTGCTGTTTAAGTCCAGTGCCGACTCCAAAAAAGAAATGGAATTTGTTATGACGGAGGGAAAAGATGTCCTCTAGGAAAATCGCTGTTATTGCCGGTGCAGGCCCTGCGGGGCTTACGGCTGCCTTGGAACTTTTGCGTACGACGGATGTAAAGCCGATTATTTTCGAAACGGAAAATGTCATTGGCGGCATTTCTCGCACAGCTCGCTATAACGGAAACCGCATGGATATCGGTGGTCATCGTTTCTTCAGCAAAAACGATGATGTAATGAA
Source organism: Fibrobacter sp. (assembly GCA_045617325.1). Taxonomy (GTDB): domain Bacteria; phylum Fibrobacterota; class Fibrobacteria; order Fibrobacterales; family Fibrobacteraceae; genus Fibrobacter. Next base: position 18,029 of record JAZLIJ010000196.1, on the reverse strand, counting down.
CTGGTGGCAGGAAATTCTGCCTTTGCAGGGGAGTGCAAGCCGCGACGATATTGAAATCGGACGAACGGTTCCGGTTACTGCCGGAGGCCCAGATCCCGAGAAAGAAGACAAGGTCATGCTCTGCCGTAGCCGCCTTTCGCGAATTCTGTTCTTGCGTAAGCTTTTCGACTATCCTGTAAGTCTGAATGCGGCAACCATCAAGGGCCTTGGTCTTTGGCGCATGTTCAAGATTGGCATGAGCTACTTGAAGGTGAAGGTGACTCCCGCCCGCGAAGAAAAAAGCCTCGAAGATTTCATGATTAACCGCTTTGGCGTGGAACTCTACCGTACATTCTTCCGCGACTATACTGAAAAACTGTGGGGTGTCCCTTGCAACAAGATTAGCCCGGAATGGGGTGGCCAGCGTATCAAGGGACTTTCCATTACAAAGACAGTGCTTCATGCTGTGAAACAGATGTTTGCCTGCAAAAAATCGGCGGGCTCGGACATTCGCCAAAAGGATACGGAAACAAGTCTTATCGGACAGTTTCTTTATCCGAAGTTCGGTCCGGGTGAACTTTGGGAAACCGTCGCCGAAGAAATCCAGAAGCTGGGCGGAGAAATTCACCTGAATAGTGCCGTTGTCCATGTGGATTGCGACGGAAATCGTGTAAAGTCCGTTCGCGTCAATCGCAGCGGTGTCGAGGAAACTGTTGAATGCGACTATTTCCTTTCGACGATGCCGGTGAAGGACTTGGTGAACGCCATGGATGAGGTCCCTGCTGAAGTCAAGCGCGTTTCTGAAGGTCTCGTTTATCGCGACTTTATGACTGTTGGCCTCTTGCTTGACAAGCTCCTTATCAAGAATCCTGCCAAGGAAGGAACTCCGGAAAGCAAGCTGAAGTTTGTTGCTGACAACTGGATCTATGTGCAGGAATCCGATGTGAAGCTTGGACGCATCCAGATATTCAACAACTGGAGCCCGTACTTGGTGAGTGACCCGTCCAAGGTCTGGATTGGCCTCGAATACTTCGTGAACGAAGGTGATGAAATGTGGAATATGAAGGATGAGGACTTCATCAAGTTTGCTATAGATGAATTGTATAAGATTCATGTGGCGAACCCCGAGGATGTCCGCGATTCCGTCGTATTCCACGTGAAAAAGGCGTATCCAGCTTACTTCGGCACGTATAATGAATTTGGAAAGATTCGCGAATTCCTCGACCCGATTGAAAATATGTTCCTGATGGGGCGTAACGGTATGCACAAGTACAACAACATGGATCACAGTATGCTTACCGCTATGGAAGCGGTCAAGTGCATCCGTGATTCTCGCTTGGACAAGCGCGACTTGTGGAATGTGAATACCGAAGAGGAATATCACGAAGGAAAAAAATAATGCTTTCGAAGGCAAAGAACTTTCGCGAAATTTTTTTACTGCTTGGAATTGCGCTTATGGCGCTCCTGTACTGGCTTGCGAGCCCGTCGATGGGCAATGCTGTTTTGCATCGTGACGAGAGTGTCAAGGCTGTTCCTATGCCCGTCAGTATTCCGATGTCGCAGGGGGAACCCTTTGTTGTGGAACTGGATGTTTCGTCTGGCTTTGGCGGCGATTTTACGCTTGAAATTCATCCGGACGATTGCGTTACGCGTCTCAAGGTTAATGGAATAGACCTTCCGTTTGAGACGTATCCGGGGTATTGCAGCTGGAATAATGGATTTAAGCTGCCGAAATCGGAAATTCAGAAACATGTCGGCAAGGATGTGGACAAGTTCCATTTCGAGATGGCTTTACGTAATAACAGTGGCCTTGGTGGATTGACCGCTTCGATATCAGCGAATAGCTTCTTGATGGGGCTTTTTGCTGTACTGCTTTTCTTATGTATTGGCGGCTTGATTTTTTCCGTGGGAACTCGCTTTAAAATTGATGCCCGCCTGCTTTTGATTTTCATCTTGGGCTTGATTTTGCGCGTGGCCTATGCGCAGAATACGTTCTTCGATGAACGGGGGCACGATACGGGAGGCCATCTCAATTATATCCAAATTGTTGCGGACAACCATCATATTCCCGCAGCAAATGAGTGCTGGACCTGCTATCATCCGCCGGTTTATTACATCGCAAGTGCGGGTGTCTGGAACGCTTTCGGATGGCTTGGCTTTTCTCCGCAGAATGCGGTGAAGTGGTTCGACTTCTTGATATCGCTCGTGGCACTTGGTTTTGGCCTTGCGTGCATTCGTGAAAATCTCCAGGGCATGTCTCGCTATATTGCGGCATTGCTCTGGTGCGCCTGGCCCAGCTTTATTCTTGCTTCGCCACGAATCGGAAACGATATTCTTTTCTACGCAATGCATGCTGTTGTACTGTGGAGCTGTATTCGTTACATCAAGACGAGCTTGGGAAAGTACTTGCTTGTTGCCGTGGTGGCTGCTGCGATTGCCTATTGGACTAAGTCTACTGCGGTTGTGTCGTTTGGACTTGTGGGTGTCACTGTACTTGCGCACACGTTGCCTCGCTTTTTGCGCAAGCTTTCTCGCATGGAGTGGGCTTCGCTTGCGGTTCTGCTTGTTGTGGGAATAGTTGTCCTTGTCCGTGTGCTTGGTGGTGACATTGTTGCCAACGCTAGCGGTAACGATAATTCGGTTCTTGTCCAGAACAATCCCGGTAATTTCCTGTTTTTCGACATTCGGATGTTCCTGACGAATCCGTATATCGATCCATGGCACGATGAACTTGGACGACAGTTCTTCTGGAATTATCTTGCAAAAACGTCGCTGTTTGGTGAATTTACCCTTTTGAACAATGATTTGGGCCGATGGTGCGCCACTTTTGCTAGTGCCGGTTTTCTTGTGTTGCTTGGCTTTGGCTTGCGAGGCTTCTGGAAGATGCGTTGGACAAAGGTGAATGTACTGCTTGCTGCTCAGGCGCTGTTCTTCTTTGCGGCCATGATTGCCCTTCGACTTAAATATCCGTACTCTTGCAGCAATGATTTTCGTTACATCGTGCCGGTGCTTCTCAGTTGCCTCCCGTGGGTGGGCGAGGGTATTGCCGGTGAGGAATCCTCGATAAAGTTGAAAGTCTGCGGGATAGCTGCGGTTGTGGTTTTCGTAGTCTCTGCATCTGTTGTCGTTTTGAAAGCTTAATCGTTTAAATGAGTCACATGGAATTTCGTATGGAAAAATGCAATACGAGAAATACGTTTGTTTTTTGGGGTCTAGTCTGTCTATTGGCAAATATCCTTTGTACGTACGCCGAAGGTTATGATGGCGACCAGAGCTTCTGGGTTGGCTGGACGCAGCAACTCGTAGATGGAGGCTTCGGAAACTTCAAAGGGAACTATCCGCCAGTCTACGTATTTTGGCTTTGGGTGGTTGCGCATATCCATGATTTGCTTGGTATCGGTATCGGCAAGACATTCTTCATGAAGTTCATGTGCCTTTGGCCTGTTTACTTTTCGCATGTCTTTTTGCTTGATTGGCTTTGTCGTTTCATGGATCGTTTCCCGTATCCCGAATGGAAACGGCATGCGCTTGCGGGTTTTATAGCTTTAAATCCTGCGCTTCTGCTTGCGGGTCCTGTATGGGGCCAGGTGGATTTGTTCCCGGTTGTACTTGCGATTGCCTCTATCTATTGTATGTCGCGCCGTCGCACGGCGGTGTTTGCCCCGATGCTTTATGTGGTTTCGCTCCTTGCCAAGTTCCAGATGATTCTTTTCCTTCCGGTGTTTGGAGGTCTCTTCCTCAAGCATTGGCGTTATTCGTGGCGTGGACTTTGGCCTATAATTCCTGCGGTGGCTCTTGTACTTTTGCCTTATGCCCTGGGCGGAAATTTGATCAATATGCTTTCGCGAGCTTATGTGCAGACGACGGGGCAGTATCCTTACGCGACGTTTAATGCAGCGAACTTGTGGTACCTCTGGGCGGGCAATGTTGCTCCGGATAACGTGCCTGTCATGGGGATTAGTGAAAACGGACTTGGGTTCCTGTTCAAACCGAGCGTCATGGGCAAGGTGCTGTTTGTTCTGGTGTCTGTCTTTACGCTTGTTAAAACATTACTTTCCAAGAATGTCCGCACGATATGGGGACTAGCCTTCTTGAATGCGATTGCGTTCTTTACGGTGCTTCCGGGGATGCATGAACGCTATTTACTCTACGCTATCCCGGTGGGCCTTTGCTGGCTCGTCTGGGATGCGCGTCGTGCTGGCCTGTGGTGCGTCCTTGCCACATTTGCCTCGGCGGTGAATGTCATGCTGATTATTTCGTTCAAGGGACGTAGCGTGTGGAACTTTACCTCGGCGCTATCATGTGCAGTACTTGTTCTTGCCGTGATTTCAATTGCGTTCCCTGGAATTTGGCGTAAGGCTTTTGCAAAAATTGCCTGTGTAAAATCCCCTCGGTTCGTGCCTTATGCAGCGCTATCTGCGGTGCTCCTTGTCATGCTGGTTTTGCTCTTGGTGCAAATGCGGCCTATTTCTGTCGCTGAAACGGAAAACAGTATTTTGCTTACGAAAATATCCATGAATACAGCGCGTCAGGATTACAAGGATCCTGTGAGGAATCTTTCTGTTGAGGGGCATCCTCTGAAATCTCGTAACAGAATTTATCGTGAAGGCATTGGCACACATGCGTCGTCATTGTTGAGTTTCCGCTTGCCTGATAACGCGGAGAGTTTCCATTTTGGAGCTTCTATTGATGATGAAACTTATGGACATGGCGATTGTGCGTTTATTATAAAGCTAGATGGTAAAGAAGTTTGGAATAGTGGTCGCATGACGGGCAATGATAGCCCCCGATTCGATTCTGTTATGGTGGATGGTCATGAAATCCTTGAATTGGTGACTGATCCACTGGGTTCCAACACGAGTGACCATGCCGATTGGCTTTTGCCTTATATAAAACTGCGTAAGTGATGAGAGTGTGCTTGCAGAAAACTGTGGGTAATGTACGTACCCGCGCTTTTGTTGGGCGCCTTAGTCAAGTAAGGATTTGACGGATATACCCTAGTTCTCAAGTTTGTCTCATGCTTGGTAGTTTTGTATATTCTGTCCAACTTATGATTGGTGCTGGGCTTCCGGTGGGGATGTCCGCATTCATGAAGGTGAAAAAATGCGATTTTTGACGATTTTTTTAGCTCTGTTTTGTGCTGCGACAGTGTTTGCGCGGCCCATTAACGACGGCAACAAGCTTTTTGCCGCAGGTGACTATGAAGGTGCTTTGAAAAAGTACATGGAGGCTCGCGAGTCCGAGCCTGCAAATCCGATGCTCTTCTATAATATCGGAACGTGTCAATACAAGCTCGGAAATTTCGAGGAGGCGAAGAAGGAACTGGAAAGCGCCGTGCGCATGCCCGATAAGGAATTGGCTGCGAAGGCTGCTTATAACCTCGCCAATACGCATTTCCGCATCGGCGAGAAGGGCAAGGAAGGCAGCGAACGCATAGCCGCCTGGCGCGAATCAGTCGCTTATTTGAAGAAGGCGATTGACCTGGACAACAAGTTCGAAAACGCCAAGAAAAATGTGGAAATTGTCCAGCGCAAGCTGAAGGAAGAGCTTGACAAGCAGAAGGAAAACAAGGACCAGAACCAGGACCAGAACGACCAGAAACAGCCGCCGCTTTCGGACAAGGCGAAGCAGGCTCTCGCCCGTGCGCTTCAGTTCAGCAAGGATGGAAAGTACGCCGAGGCGAAGGAACTCCTGGAAAATACGATTGCCGAGGATGAAACAGCCGGTCAGCTCGGTTCCTATGTGCAACGCTTGGATGATGTCATCGAAATCAAGGCGGGTCGCAAACCCAAGGCGAAAATTGACGCAAGCAACACCGACAACGACCTGGAGGTGATCTAATGGCTAGTAAGCAGTGGTTAGTGGTTGGTGGTTGGGTCTTGCTCACGGCGGTGTCAGCGTTTGCGGCGGGCAAGAGCGCGAATGCCTATTATGGCGAGGCTGCCTTCCAGTATATTGAAAATCGTTTGCCGTCTGCAGAAATTACCTGCAACGAGGGTTTGCAACTTTATCCGAACGATCAGAAGTTGCAGATGCTCCTCGACCGCATTCGTGAAGCGAAGGACGAGCAGAAAAACGAGAATCAGAAGAACGACAAGGACCAGAACCAAAATCAGGACCAGAATCAGGATCAAAATAAGGATCAAGACCAGGATAAAGATCAGAACAAAGACCAGAACCAGGATCAGAACCAAGATAAGAATCAGAATGGCGAGTCCAGCAGTTCCAGCGACCAGAGCCAGGATGACCAGAATCAGGGCGGAAGTGGTGAAAGTAGCAGTAGCGGACAGAGCTCCGATAGCAACGGCGGTAACGATCAGCAACAGCAGCCTGAGAATGCCGATGCAAATTCCAGCGACAGCCAGGGCGAGGATGAACAGGAACAGCCGCCTCTAGAGATGACCCCTGAAGAAGCAAGCCAGCTCCTGAAGGACTTCGACGAACAGAACGGCGAACGCAAACCCTGGAAACCCCTCCGCGGCCAAGCAAGACCCGCAAAAGACTGGTAAGCCGAGCGTCGCGGAAATGAGCAGAGCTCATTTCCATGACCGAGGCGCAGAGTCTTGCGCGCAGGGCGCGCAACGCTGGTAGGTTGAGCTTAGACTACTTGGAGCTTTAGTATGTTAGTTGATGTTTTCTGCTTCTGATGGCATTCTAGTTATCCAAGTGCAATTGTGTGTAATTATGGCGAAGTTTGTTCTTTATTGGATTGGCTGATTGAATTTGTGATAAAATGGATTGCAAAATTTTTAAATATGGATGTTTTTGTAGAAAAAGTTTTTACACATTGAAAAAGATTTAATATATTCTTTAAATAAATTGTTTGCCTTCAGTAGCAAATGATATTGAAGGCAATTGAATAAAACAAATTTCCTATAGCTAAAGGAGACTTTATGAAGAAATTATGGTTGATGGCCCCGTTGGCCGCTCTCGCATTTACTGCTTGCGAAGTTAGCACGTCCTCTGACGAATCAAACCCGCCGCCACCGCCGCCATCGGAAAATGTTCCGGGTGATATTCATGCAAAACGCGGTCTTACCACAGACTATGTGACTGCTGATATCGCTGAGTTTACTGAAGACGATGGCTATGTCAATTTCTATTACGGCTCTTGCGAAGAAAAGGACGGCAAGCTTGCTTGGTCGGCTGATAACGTTTCCAAGTTTGCCTTTGACTATTTCCCGGCTCGTGACTCTGTTGCCACGACCGATTTGAGCGATAATGAAAAGAGCGGTTGGTACTATGGCATCGACGGTTCGTTCCCGTACGGTATGTATTATGATGTAACGACTGCCTTCGATCCTATTGCTGACGGTATGGTTATTGGCAAGGACAAGACCGCAAAGGTCGTTGCCTTTGTGGATTCGAAATGCCCGTTTGAAGATTTGGCTGTCGGTTCCTATTTTGTTTCTGAGATTGCAGAAGTTCCTGAATCGGATGTCAAGGTCGGCTGTAATTCTTCTGAGTACAGAGGTCTTAATGTTGAAATGGGCGAAATTAGACCGGAAAGCTTTACTTTCGTCGTTTCTTATGCGGGTCAAAAGTGCGATGTGAAGATGAAGAGCCGTTTCGCCCTTTATGAAAATGATTGTAAGGAAGCTTATGCAGAATTCCTTGCTGATATGAAAAGTGGAGAACGTGCTCCTGGTTCCGAATTTGATTTCGAAGATGATTATCCTTATGCAGCAACTGCAGACGAATGCCTTGTTAATGTGTTGATGCAGTGGATGATTGCGCTTGACGATCCGGATTCCGAAGTCAACGTCAACCTCAAGAAGAAGGCCTCCAAGCCTGCGAACATGAAGAAGTTCCTTGCTAAGATTGCAAACGGCATTCGCGGCAAGTAATTCTTCAGCATTTTCAATCTTAAGGTGCTCCCGGATTTCGGGAGCATTTTTTGTATCTAAAAATTTTCTAGTCAAAGAGTTACGTTTTGATGGCGGAAGATGTATTTTAGAGAAGATGGAGGTCGCTTATGCGTGAATGCTTCAAATACGCCTGGGAAATTTTTAGAATTTCTGTTCCGTTCATTCTCGTTTACGGAACGGCTTTCATTGTGGCGGCCTAGTTTCTGTTGAATTATTGTCTTTGCACGGCTTGTGGGCTGTGCTTTTTTTATAGTTGTTGTATTGCGATAATTCTATTTTGGGTGAAATGGGGTGCCGTATGTCTTTTAGGTTCGTTGTTCTTTTGGCGCTGTTAGCGGTGGCATGTTCGGAGGATTCTCCGTCGGATGCCTTGGACGTTGCGACGAGTTCGCAGGCGGTGGATTCGTTTGCGGAGTCTTCGTCGGCAGTTTCTTTGGCGGAGTTGCGGTCGAGTGCTGTTGCTCCTGTGAGTTCTGCGATTGAGACAAAATCTTCGGCTGTTGTTGTGGAGTCGAGTTCCGTACCTACGAGTTCTGCTGTGAAGCCTGTTTCAAGTGAATCCGCCGTTGCATCAAGCTCTGCGACTATTGTTGCGGAATCAAGTTCTAGTTCCGCTGTCGCCTCGAGTTCTGCGGTGATTGCGCCTGCGAGTTCCGCTGCTATGTCGAGCGATTCGAATGGTGACGATGGTGTCTGCTCAAATTGCGATAGCTTCACTGCTGCTGACCCCGTGCTTACCGAAAAAGGCGGCAAAGGTTCCGTGACGACTTACGGGAGCGTGACGGAGAAGGAGACAAGCCTCGGTGGCGCCTGCAACTATGGACAGACGAATATCCAGTACTATGCGGCGATACATGTGAATGTTTCTCCGGGAGATAATCTGGGACCGTGGCAAGGCGGCAGCGCTTGCGGCGGCTGCGTGCATGTGAAGGCGCGTACTCCCGACGGCTGGAAAGAGGTGACGGTGCGCATTACTGACCGTTGCCCCGACGCGAACTGCGGCGTGGACTTGGGAGGCGCGCCTGCGAGCGATATCATGGGAAATCGCGTGGGTCGCTATTCCGGCGAATGGGAGTTTGTGAGTTGCGAAGGCGTCGAGGGCGTCTGGGGCGATTCTACGAGCATCTGGGTTAAGGAAGGTGCCTCCAAGTTCTGGAGCATTATTCAGGTGCGTAATCCGAAGGATGCAGTAAAGTCGATTACGTTGAAGGGTGCGAAAAGCAATGATGTACGCGTACTCGAAATGGTCGTGGGCACGGAAAATTTCTGGACGGTGCCTCCCGAGGTCTTGCAGACGGACGATGAATATACGGTGACTGTCGAATACCGCAGCGGTAAGCCTGACACTTGGCTCTTGAAAGGTTCTGACCTTGCCGTGGAAGAAGCAAATCTGTACCTGCATGAACATCGTGCGGAATAGATGAAATTCAAAAGCGGCATTTTTGATTGTTGACAACGTATTTGCGAAACAGCGCCAAAGAAAAAAGCAGATATGAAGTAGATTCATATCTGCGAAATTTTTTAGAGTGTTTTGGGTTTGAAATTGCCCATGTTTTAGTCTTTGACGCAACGGACGGAGAAACCGTATGATGCTGATTGACTTTCCAAGTTAAGATAATTGGAGGACATGAACTTTAAACATTTTCCACTGGAACTCCAGAAATGTGTTTCTTCATTGATTCCGTAAAAAGAGTTGCTGCTATATTTTTTTGTCCCTGCTGGATATGCGGAAAAGCCGTAGTCTCCCTTGGATTCTGTGTTGGACCAGCCTTCTGAGGAAATGAGGTATGGAATTGCGCTTTCCCAATCGGGTAGATTGTTTTCAACTTTGATGGTATTTACCAGTTCTTCCCATTCGTTGTCTTTTGGAAGGTGCCATCCTGTGGGACAGATGTTTTGAGCCGCTTTTAATGTGTAAAGGCGTCCATATTTTTGACAATAGGATTCTTGGTTTTGATAGCACCAGGATTCGCCTTGAAGTTGGGGAGAATGGATGCTGTCTGCGTAATTGAGGTTTTCAGCCATCCAAACTTTGTTGCCGATTGTTGTAGTGCTGTATTTTTTCCCATCGCGGGAATCGGTAAATGTGTTTAGTGGAATCTTGGTTGGCGTAGTTGTGTCAACGATTTCCTTGGGTTCTAATTGCAGAGTGTCTTCGGCGCAGATTAGCGCGTAATTGTTGTTTTCTGTCACTTTAAAAGAGCAATTGGAATCTAGTTCATAGACGTAGATGGAATCTGTTATAACGACGGTGTCCTTTTCATAGGAAAAAGTCATGCGCATCCAGGCGGTTTCGTCGCAGAAAAAGATGGCTGCGGAATCCTCAATGTAAATGGTTTCACCGAATTTTTCCGGAGTGCATTCTGTTAAGGGGTTGCCCGATTCCAGTTTGCCAACGGTTTGGTTGATATAAGATGTCGTAATATAGGAAACATCGCCTTCGCAACCGGCGAAGAATAAAACAAGGCTGAGTAAAGTGAAAATTTTTTTCATGAGGAATCTCCTTTTGTTGCAATGATAGAAAATGAAGTTGCTTTGTTTTCCTTTTGTGATTTGCTTTCTGCTGAATTGCGATTTATGGCGACAAGTTGTATTTTTTGACGATTTGATGGGAACGTTCGCTGAATGTTTCTGTGAATTTTGCGCTTATAAATTATCTTTCCATGGAAGAGGTTTATATGGGTCATTTTGTAGATATCAAGGGAAACTTTTCGTCTGTTGCGAATTTTTCGATGCAACAGAATCGCGTGCCTGTCATCCAGTCTTTGCAGCTTGCGAATGTGACGCAGGATGTCTTGCGGAATATTGTTGTCGATATTTCGGTGAAGCCGGATTTTGCAAGACCGGTGCAGTTCAATGTGGAAAGTCTCGGGGCGGAACAAACCATTGACCTTGACGGGAAAGAGCTGCGTCTCGATCCGGATTATTTTATGGGTGTCACGGAGCGTGTGGCAGGCATCTTGGAAATCTCCGTGAAGGTAGATGGTGTAGAAGATGTGCATGTCGATAAAGACCTGGATGTACTTGCCTACAATGAATGGAGCGGCTCCTCTGTGTCGCCGGAACTGATTGCCTCGTTCGTGACGCCGAACCATCCGCTTGTCGCTTGCGTGCAGCGCCGTGCCGCCGAGAAGATGAAGGAGTGGACGGGGGATTCTGCTTTGTGCGGCTACCTGCGTCAAAGTGAAAACGATGTGCGCAAGCAGATGGCTGCGATTTTTGCAGCTCTTGAGGAACTGAATATCGCTTATTCGATGCCGCCTGCGGGTTTTGAAGTCGGTTCGCAAAAAATTCGCATGTGCGATGAAATCGCTTCGCAGAAACTCGGAACATGTCTCGACTTGAGCGTTCTTTATGCTTCGTGTCTGGAGGCCGTGGGACTTCATCCGATATTGGTGCTTATCAAAGAGCACGCGTTTGTGGGTTGCTGGCTTGTGCCGGAGTCGTTCCCGTCGCCATGCCAGGATGACTTTTCGCTGTTGTCGAAGCGCTTCTCGGAAGATGTGGGCGAGATGACGGTTGTAGAATGCACTTTGTTTGCTGGCAGTGCGGCTGCATCCTTTGAAGACGCTGAAGATGCGGCAAAAAATCATTTTGTAGATGAGGAAAAGTTTGAATATTTCGTGGATGTGGCGAGTGCTCGCGCTGTGGGGATTCGTCCGCTTCCGCAGTTCAAGTACGATGACCGCGGCTTTGTTATTGGCATTGAAGAAATTGCCGTTGAAAAAGAGACGGCCAAGTGGGCTGTCCCGAAAGATATCGAGGTCGTGAAAATTGAAAATTCGGAAGGCCCCGTATTGCATTCCAAGCAGCGAATCTGGCAGAACAAGCTCTTGAATTTAAGCATGCGAAATTCCCTGCTGAATTTTAGACCTACGGGAAATTCGATACAGCTCTTCTGCAACAATCTCTGCATGTTCGAAGATGCTCTTGCCGCCGGCGAGGAGTTCAAGATTGTGGAGTTTTTCGCCGATGCGAAAAAGAAATTCGATGACGATTATTTCATTGTGACGGAAAAGAACGAAACTCGCGATGAACTGCTGAAAACGGATTTTGCAAACAAGCGCTTGCGCACGTTCCTGAATGAGACGGAAACAACTGAAAGAATAATTTCTTTGTACAGAAAGGCGAAAGCGAGTCTTGAAGAAAACGGCTCGAATACGCTTTACTTGGCACTTGGATTTTTGAAGTGGTATGAAAGCGATGTAAGCGAGAAGGCCCGCTATGCGCCGCTTGTTCTTTTGCCTCTGGAAATTGTCCGCAAGTCGGCGAGACAGGGCTATGTCATCCGTGCCCGTGACGAGGAAACGCAGTTCAACATTACGCTTTTGGAAAAGCTGCATGCGGAATTTGACATCGCCATTAGCGGCCTGGATCCGCTCCCGACCGATGAAAGCGGCGTAGACCTGAAGAAGATTTTTGCGATTGTCCGCAACGCTGTCATGGAAAAAAAACGCTGGGACATTGCCGAGTTTGCGTTCATTGGGCAGTTCTCCTTTTCGCAGTATATCATGTGGAACGACCTCGGTTCGCGTTGCGATGAAATCGAGGACCACATTATTGTGCGCGGTTTGATTGATGGTGTATTGCGTGCTGACATGCCGTCTCTTGTGTCTGTGGATTCTTTGGATAAGGAATTCAAGCCCTCTGATATGGCGGTGCCCCTGAGCGCGGATTCCTCGCAGCTTGCGGCGATTGCCTCGGCGGCAAAGGGTTGCAGCTTTGTGCTGCATGGTCCTCCGGGAACGGGCAAGTCGCAGACGATTACGAACATGATTGCAAATGCCTTGTTCAACGGCAAGTCGGTCCTGTTCATCGCCGAAAAGATGGCGGCGCTTTCTGTGGTGCAGAAGCGACTTGAAAAAATTGGGCTTGGCTCATTCTGCCTTGAATTGCATTCCAACAAGGCGAACAAGGCGTATGTCATGAACCAGCTGCAATCGGCGTTGGAATATGGCAAGCGGAAGAATCCTGCGGAGTATGCGGCGAATGCGGAGTCGCTGCATGCGGCGCGTGTGCATTTGAATGCGGTGATGGAAAAAATTCACAAGGTGCGCAAGTGCGGAAAATCGCTGTACCAGATTATCGGTGACTTTGAGGAGCACCGCGAACTGTTGCGTTTGGTGGATGTCCCGATGCAGGTTGTGGGGAATGCTGATGAAGTGGCGCTGAATCGGTGGATTAATGAATGTGAAAAGCTGGCTGTTGCGGCTAGGTGCTGTGGCGATATTGCTTTGCATCCGCTGAAAAGTTGGGCTTGCTGCCAGTATTCTGAACAAAGTCGAATGACGTTGGAACAACTTCTCAGGGAATGCAGGTCCATCATTGTGAACCTTGCGGATGTGCTGAAGCAGATGCAAGAAAAATTTGCTTCGCTGAATGTAGATTCCCGCGAGAAACTTTTGGCTGCGCAAACGCTTTCGGAAGTTTTCGGCAAGGTGGATGCTATTCCGCTTAGCTTGTTCAAGATAAATGATTTGGGAACGCAGGTTTCTGCTGTATGCGAAGACGGACGTAAATTGAATGAGTTGAAACGTTATATTGAATTCGTTTTTGAAAATGAAATCTATGATGTTGATGCACTTGCCTTGAGAAGCGACTGGAAGGAGGCGGATGCCAAATGGTTCCTGCCGAAAATGCTGGGGCAGAACAAGGTGCTTTCGAAGATGCGTCGCTTTGCGAAGAATCCGAAGGAGCTTTTGAAAAAACAGGTTCCCGAAATTCTCCAGAATTTGGTCGAAGCAAAGCGGCTGATGAAAAATATCAAGACGCAGGGCGAAACTTTATCTCCATATTTTGAAAACGTCTGGAAGTCTCTCCTTAGCGACTGGAATTTGTTGGAAAAGCAGAAGGATGTGGCCATTCAGATTGAGGCCTGCCTCTCGAAACTTTACGGTGATGAGAGCGCTCGCGAGGAAATGCGCAAAAAGTTTGTGGACTTGAAACGCTTTCGTGAAGAAAATGAGTCGCTGTTTGCGGATTACAACAGCGCCTGCAATTTGTTTGACGCGTGCTGGAAGAAAATTTCTGAGCTGGTCTCCCTGAAAGTCGATGTGGAATTCGGAGAGTCGTGGCTTGAAAAGCTTGACGATAAAATTGCTGCATGGACGGTGGCCCTCCCGGAATGGCGAAACTGGTGCAGCTATCAAGCATGCCGCAAGAACGTTGTGGAGGCGGGCTTGGAATGCGTACCGCTTGCACTTGAAAATGGAAAAGTGGATTGCCGCAATTTGAAGGACGCTTACCAAGTCAATGTCGCCTATTGCCTGGCTGTTAAGACGATTGACGAGGAATCCGAGGTCGCCAATTTGACCTCAACACTTTTGGAACATGAAATTTGCAAGTACAAGGAAACTATTGGTCAATTTGAAAACTTGACTTGCAGGGAACTGCTTGCGCGACTTTCTGCAAATATTCCTTCGGCGACGTTTGCTAGCGATACGACCGAAGTCGGAATGCTCAAGAAGTGCATTAGCAACAAGTGCCGCGGAAAGTCCATTCGCCAGTTGTTTGACAGCATTCCGAATTTGCTGCGCAGGCTTGCACCCTGCATGCTGATGAGTCCGATTTCTGTGGCGCAGTACATCAATCCGAAGTTCCCGAAATTCGACCTGGTGATTTTCGATGAAGCGTCGCAGCTGCCGACTTGCGAATCCGTGGGCGCTATTGCGCGCGGCAAGAGTCTCGTCGTTGTGGGCGACCCGAAGCAGATGCCTCCGACAAGCTTTTTCAAGAAAGGCTACACCGATGAGGATAACCTGGACAAGGAGGACTTGGAAAGTATTCTTGACGATTGCCTCGCCATCTCGATGCCGGAATCGCACTTGCTTTGGCATTACCGTTCCAAGGACGAGAGCCTCATCGCCTTCAGCAACTACCGCTATTACGAACAAAAGCTGTACACGTTCCCGTCGCCTGCGTCCATTGAAGGTAATGTGAAGTTTATTCCGGTGAAAGGATGTTACGACAAGAGCAAGACGCGCCAGAACCGTGCCGAAGCTATTGCGGTTGTAGGTGAAATTGCCCGTCGCCTGATGGACCCTGCCTTGCGCAACAAGAGTATTGGCGTTGTGACATTCAGCGTGGTGCAGCAGAATTTGATTGAAGACCTGCTTGAAAAGGAATTTGCGAAATCGCTGAAGTTGGAAGAATTTTCCAAGGTGGCAAAGGAGCCGATTTTCATCAAGAATCTGGAAAGCGTGCAGGGTGATGAACGCGATGTCGTCATGTTCTCGATAGGGTATGGACCGGATGCCGATGGAAAGGTCTCGATGAACTTTGGTCCCATCAACAATGCGGGCGGCTGGCGCCGTTTGAATGTCGCAGTCTCGCGTGCTCGTGAGGAAATGCTTGTGTTCTCGACGCTACAGCCGGAGCAGATTGATTTGAACAGGACTTCTTCGGAAGGCGTTGCGGGCTTGAAAGCGTTCCTCTCCTTTGCAAAGCATGGGAAGAAGGTGCTGTCCTCTGTTTCGGCATCGGAAATGCAGCGGAATGAGAAGGACTGCTTCAAGGATTCCGTGGCGAATGCACTTGCTGCTGCTGGCTTCAAGGTGATGCAGAATGTGGGCTGTTCCAAGTACAAGATGGATTTGGCAATTGTGAATCCGGAATGTGAAAACCAGTTTGTGCTTGGAATCCTCTGCGATGGCGATACGTATAGAAATTCGGCGACAGCGAAGGACCGCAACGTTTTGCAGCAACAGGTGCTCGAAAGTCTCGGCTGGAATGTGATGCGCCTCTGGTCTGCGGAATGGTTCTTGAATCGTGAATGCCGCGAAAAGATTGTCGCAGATATCAAGAAGCGTGTCGCGGAAATTTTGACGCAGAAAAAAGATGCGATAGATGCTGCGAATAGCTCGGATGGAAATGTCGTTTCGCAGGAGGCTGCAGATGCAACTGCCGCTCGAATTGCGTCGGACGCCGGAATGGAAACTGCGGCGGAGTCGCTGACGAATGCCGCAGCAAACTCGCTTCCGAGAACTGCTGTAAACTCGCTGGCAGGAACCGCTGCGGATGCGCAAAACGCTGAGGAACTTGCCGAAGAAAATTCGGCATTCGCAAATTTCAAGCCGTATGCAGTCGCGAAAGTCCGCAATGCGCCTAGAGGTGCAGATGTCTACGACCTGATGAATACGGAACTTTTGCGGATGCAAATTAAGGAGACTGTCTCTTGCGAGAGCCCTGTTGCTGAAAGCGTGATGCTTGCGCGAATTGCCGAAAAATGGGGCATGAAGCGCACGATGAAATTCCTCTCGCGTGTGTCCGATGTTTGTGCGGGTCTTGACATCGTGAAAATTCCGGAGAACGGTCGCGTGTTTTACTGGTGGAAAAATCCGCAGCAGCTTGTTCCGTTCCGCATGCCCTCGGATTCGCTGAAGCGAAACGTTGATGAAATTTCCATCTGCGAATTGGCGAGCGTCGTGAAGGCGATTGTCGATGAGCAGATGAGCATTGAAACCGATGAACTCGAAAGGCTTGTGGCGAAAATCGCAGGCTTCTCCAAGTGTTCCGCGCAGATGAAGGAAGTCATTGACGATGCAATCCATTATGCCGTACAGCTGAAGATTGTGCAGCAGGATGGAACGCGAATCGCCATAGCGCAGAAGTAAATCTTACGCAGCCGCGTGCTGTGCGAAAGAAAACGACTCCCGGGAATCTGGGAGCCGTTTCTGTGTTGTGTTGAGGAGATTGTGTCTAGAATTTTATTCGCATGACGATGGCGTTTTCGGGCCAAGTCGGATTTCCGCCGACGCGTTCCAGCGATGCTGTGTATGCGAATTGATTTGGACGCGCCTTGCGAAGGATGGCGGCTCCCGTGGCGCGGATGTAGCCCGCCTTGCTCTTGCCGGGGAAACCCTTCAGCATGGAAAGCGGATTGTCGATGGAGACGCTGATGGCGTTTGCGTCATGCGGATTGTACGATTCCACCTGGACGCTTGCCGAAAGCTTCTCGAAGAGTCCTTGCCGCTTGATGCCGACGGAAAGAGCGTCTATTGCAAATTCGTGCGCGGTTGCCGTGTTGGTGATTGCATCGATGGTTGTGAGGCTATCGACCCAGGGATGGTTATTGGCACCGACAATCCCGATGGTAAAGTCAAATGGAATTTCCTGCGCGAAAAATCGGGCGAACATTTTCTCGGGACTCTCCTTGTCGGGATTCGGCTTCAGCGAATCTCGCGCTGCGGCAAAGAGAATCGCCGCCGTATCCGTTTCGCCGCTCTTGATAGGCGCTTCGGATGCATAGACCTGCGCAAATTTTCCTGTGCCGTTGAAACTCCCGTAAACCCATGCGAAAAGCGCCTCCGCTGCAATCGGCTTTAAAATGTGCAGCATGATGGGTACGAATTCCGCAAATACCGAGGAACGCCTGTGCATGAGTTCCGCCGCCAGTAGCGAATCCTTCTCCTGGATGGCGAGGAGAATCGCTCCGATATGCACAAGGAATGAATACTGGTTTGTGTCGAGATTCTTGATTTCCTTCGGAATGAAGACGGAAATGTCCGCTACAAAATTGCTGCGGAGATACGTGTACCACGAAGGCGAAAAGTACAAACTGGAATCGACACGCTGCATCGTCTTCGGATCGCGATAACTTTTGTCGCCTTGGAAATCCTTCGACACATCGCCCGTATAGTCGAAGACTCCCGTTACGCTGCGGGTGAAACCGTAAACAGTCGTCTTTTCGGCCTGTTCAATTTCAACATAGAAAACGTCCTGCGTCATATCTGACCTCCTTGAATCTTATGTTTATAAGATAGATTTTGAGTATGTCAGAAAATGACAGTGTGAGGAAATGGCGAAAAAAAATTTTGCCATTTTGAATGATGATAATTGCAACTTGTCACAGAATACTTTTTATAATAGGTCACCTCTAAAAATTCAATTTTCAAAAATTTGGTTGCGACTCTTCGCGCTGGTTCAACAAGTTGCAAAAGCTGGGCCTCATCAATGATCAAGCAAGCTTGATCGCTGAGTTCGGCCTTTGCTTTTGTCGTCGTTCAAAGTGGCAAATACCACCAGTATTGCATAAATGCCAATTCCTGGCCTCAATCATGAGTAAACAAGTTTACTCGCGACGCTCGGCCTACGGAATTGTCGCCACTTTTCATTCCTGCCGTCGCTCGGTCTCACTCAAATTTTCTTAACCACATCCGTTCAAGACGAATGCCGCAGAGGCAA
>JAZLIJ010000195.1:0-1073 GCA_045617325.1 Fibrobacter sp. | reverse complement strand
AAGCCAGCAGAGAAAAATAGAGCTCATAGCCAGCCGCTATCCGCGTCTCTACAGGGCATACCAGCTCAAGGAGGAGCTGCGCATCATCCTGAAGATGGGCTATGCCGATGCCAGGGAAAATCTGGACAGGTGGCTGTGGCGTGCGAGCCACTCGCGCATCAACTCCGTGAAGGAACTTTACAAAAAAATCAAGAATAACTATGACGGCATACTCAACACGATCAGGCTGGGCGTATCAAACGCAAGGATCGAGGCTACGAACAACAAGATAAAACTGCTGATACGAACGGCCTATGGCTTCAGGAACATGAACAACATGCTGTCGCTGATAATGCTGAGCTGCTCCTACGTAGACGTAAAAATCGCCTACGAATGGGAAGCGGAATCGAGAGAATCATCTAGTAAGGCTGCCTAAATGCTTCCACACATGTTGATGAAGCCTCAATTTCAAGAAGATTTTTGAGGACTTTTTCATAGTTACGACTTGCCAGCACAATATACAGAAATTTCGGCCTCGATTTTTTCGTTCTAAAGCGAGACTTCATAATTTACCTTGATATTCAGGAGCATATATACATAAAAAGTACTTAAATTTCTAAAACAGGATAAACGAAGGAAAATTAAAATCTCTTTTTCCAGCCTTGTCAATTGATCTCAGTTTTAGCCTCAACCAAGACATTTCATTTGCATTTTTCCTGTAAAAAAAATAGATTTAACGCAGGTGTCAAAAACGGGTTGTTTGTATGAAAAATTTTCTGAGCTCCGCTCTGATTTTGTCCTTTGGGATTTCCGCCGCATCCGCTGCAGAATCCCTGCTCGCGTTTCCCACAGCCGAGGGCTTTGGCCGCTACACTTTAGGCGTCCGCGCCGCAAGCGCCCCTGAAGTTTACCACGTCACGAATTTAGACGATTCCGGCACAGGCTCCCTGAGGGACGCCGTCAGCAAAGACGGCCGCATCGTGGTCTTTGACGTCAGCGGAATTATCAAGCTGAAAAGCACGCTTGTTTTCAAGGGCAATTCCATCATTGCAGGGCAAACAGCACCGGGCGACGGCGTCGTAGTTTACGGCGAC
>JAZLIJ010000194.1:0-1278 GCA_045617325.1 Fibrobacter sp. | reverse complement strand
AAAAAGTTGTAAATCAAGCAAAGAAATAATTGAAAAATGGACTTAGAAGCATACAAAATCACATATTTTCTCAGAATTATGTGAATATTTCCACATTTTTATAAAAAATTATGTGATTTCGATATAAAAATCTTCTATATTCCCCCTTGGAGGAACTATGGAACGATTTATCCTGAACAATCTGCAGGCTTGGAAAAACAGCACTCACAGAAAGCCCCTGATTATCCGAGGCGCCCGTCAAGTGGGCAAGACCTGGGTCCTTAAGGAATTCGGGAAATCCTATTCCGGAGGTTTCGCCTACTTCAACTTTGACAGGGACGAGGAGTACAAACAGTTTTTCCTGGGGACAAAGGACGTCAAGCGAATCCTTGCCAACCTTTCCATGGCAAGTTCCCAAAAGATTGCGCCCGACACCTTGATTGTCTTTGACGAAATCCAGGCCTGCGAAGAGGCGCTGAACGCACTGAAGTATTTCTGCGAAGAGGCTCCGGAATATCACGTTGCATGCGCAGGATCGCTCCTTGGACTACAGCTTACCAAGGGGTTTCCCGTGGGCAAGGTGAATTTCATCGACATGGGGCCAATGAACTTTTCAGAATTTCTGCTTGCAAGCGGCAAGCGAAACTACCTTGATTATCTTAGGTCCATCGAGTCCATAGAAAATATTCCCGACGCTTTTTTCAATCCCCTCGCAGAGCAACTGAAAATGTATTTCATCGTAGGAGGCATGCCCGAAGCCGTTCGTGCATGGACCGAGGATGGCGACATCAACGCCACAGAGCAGGTACTGTCAGAAATTCTTGATTCCTACGAAAGTGATTTCGGCAAGCATGCGCCCACTTTCGACATTCCGAAAATTCATCTCATCTGGGATTCCCTGCCATCACAGCTTGCTCGCGAGAACAAGAAGTTCATGTACAACGTAGTGAAGAACGGTGCCCGCGCCCGCGAATACGAGAACGCCCTGAACTGGATCAAAAATGCGAATTTCATCGACAAGGTATTTTGCTGCTCAAAGCCTGGATTGCCCATTTCGGCTTACGACAATCTTGACGCATTTAAGATATTCATGGTAGATGTGGGCCTGTTAAGAAAGAAGTCCCGTCTAACACCGACGGCCTTCGCCGAGGGTAACCGCCTCTTTACAGAATTCAAGGGATCCCTGGCCGAAAACTTTGTCCATCAAAGTCTAAGGAGGCAATTTGAAGTCCCCCCTAGATACTGGACTAGCGCACCCTACGAGGTGGACTTTGTTCAGCAATACGAAAACAGCATTTT
>JAZLIJ010000193.1:0-4691 GCA_045617325.1 Fibrobacter sp. | reverse complement strand
GCAACGGAAATAAAGGCGAAAACTGCGATAAGTACGGTCGTCTATACACGCTCGCCGCCGCAAAGACAGCCTGCCCACCCGATTGGCACTTGCCTTCAGTTGATGAGTGGCCCACAAAGGGGAATGGTGGCTACTCGGCGTTTTACGCTTATGGCGTTGAGGGTTGGGGAAATGCAAAAGACGAATACGGGTTCGCAATTTTACCCGCAGGGAACTATCAAGCAAAATTCCAAAATTTTCTTGAGCCGGGCCTTTTAGCATTCTTTTGGACATCCACAATAGACAAACTCAATCATAATTGTCCTAAAATGATTCATGTTGGCGACGGTTCCGAAGGAATGGTAAGCGTCTGTAGCGACAACGAAAACGACGGATTATCAGTCCGCTGCGTAAAGGACTAGATTTACAATATTATATTTATAGCCATGAACATAAGGCTGCGTAAAATTCTGGGAAAAATATTCCTTTCTTCTACCGCGTTTCTATGGTTCGGATGCGATAACGATACGGCAAGCGACCCGAAAGACTCGCCGACGGAACCAAC
Organism: Fibrobacter sp.; assembly: GCA_045617325.1. GTDB lineage: Bacteria > Fibrobacterota > Fibrobacteria > Fibrobacterales > Fibrobacteraceae > Fibrobacter. Next base: position 4,147 of record JAZLIJ010000193.1, on the reverse strand, counting down.
GCCGTTTATCGACATAGAACAGGAATTGTCTAAAATATCGCAACCCGATACGACCGGATTAAGGGGAAAGTGCATTTCGGCATACAGTTTCTGCGAAACTATCGAAGATTTCAACGCATATTACTACAACCGACAATGGGCCTCGAGTATTGCTCAAGAAAAAATTGATTCCCTTCTTAACGCACCGCAAAGTTCCCTATTTTCAAGCATAAAGAAATCCTGCTACAAAGACTTAATCGAGCTTGAATTCATGCCGGACTACGGGGTTTCACCATGCTATGATGTCTTGGAAATAGAGGCTTTCGAACCATCTACCCACGAGGACTCGGTTTTCATTGAGGAACATAAAGCCCGTTACGAAGCCTACTTAAAAAAATACAATCTTACCGAATGCGAATCTGGTAGCGTCGTTGTCGGCGACAAATACATCGAGGCCATTTTGGAAAACGACCAATACGAGAGGAGCATCATTCAAAGTAGGCTTGAGGAAATCAATGAAAAGGCTGCCGCATGCGACAACCTTGAAGAGGATGACGTTTTATGAAAAAGAGCCTAATTTACCTGATAGCCGTTTCTCTGTGGCTTCTGGCCTGTAGCGATTCGTCGTCGGAACCGCAAAAAGAAGAATACGATATAAGCGGATGCTGCTCCGGGGAATGGACTATCGAAAGAATCATTTCGATCAATAGTCTTGGAGATACCATAAACATACGAAATGGAGATTCCACATATACAAATAAGGGCGTGTGCAATCCACCGCCTCCGAGTGTAATGACTTTCATGTGTGCGGAAACACCGTTTAGATTTGTTGATTCTGTCGTTATAGATTCAAGCATTTCATCTTCTAGCGCCCCACTTTCGTCTTCATCGCTTTTCACACCTGTTCCCCGCTCGTCGAGCAGTTACAGCCTATCGCGAGAAGAAACGATAGACTCGACACGCGAAACGGTATATCGACTTTTATACCCGACACCCGAAGGAACGCTCGATACGGGATTCTTTGCCACGGGAGAATGCACCGTTAAAGCGGACGGTTCGTTTGAATGCGAGCAGCGGAGTTGCATAGAGGATATTGGCGGACGCATAAAGATTAATAATACCTCCTATCCGGCAAGTTACAAAGACCATGAAAAACTCGGCATCTATTTTCACGCAAGCACTGAAAAAACTCAACTTATCGATATCAATCTGGGTGACAGTGCACTCACGGAATTCATTCCCTACGCCAACATCCCCGAATTTGATACCGCCGACGCATTAAGCCGCCTCGCCGTTTTATCCGCAAAGACCTGCACGACATTAGAGCGCTTTGTTGGGCATTACCAGTTACAGGCAGAAGGACTTCCCGAAGGAATCATCCTTTACCGCGACGGTGCGGATATCGACAAACGACAAATCTCAACCGAATCCTATACCATGCTATTTTCCGAGGAAGATTTCAACACTGTCGAAAAGAGCGTTTCGGATACCGCATGGTTAAGGGAACACCGCGAAGAACTTTATAGCGAAGAGGACTACGCCGATTATCCGTATTACGCCTACGTTGACCCAAAATACACGGCTGCAATCAACAACTTTGGCTGCGGGGTCGTTTCGTTTTCTTACGAAGCAGACCCAATAGCGGGCTACTGCCACGGATGGCAAGTTCCCGACCTAGAAAAGGAATACTCCTTCCGTCTTATCAATATTTCGGACAAAGTTCCAGAAACCCCATTCCAATGGAAACTGCTTTACATGGACCAGTATGGTCGCGGCGGCTCGCTGAACGTCACGACACAATTTGAGTAAGTTGTTATATTTCAGAAAAACCAAAAGAAGGATTGACATGAATCGCTACTTTTATCTTTTGGCTTCAGCATTGTTCATTTTCGCCTGCTCTGACGACAACAGCACAAGTCCGTCGGAAAATCAAGAAACAGCCGGATACCGGCATGTGTCCATAGACAAAGAAAACCGTCGAATCTTTGTAAACGAAGGCGCTCACACCGAAGAATATTGCATTTTGGAACAAGGTTCTTTTAATTGGGGTGAAGTCTCTTACAAAGCGTATCAAGATTCAAATCCGACAACCTACGAGATTCACGGTGACACGCTAATCGTTTTCTTCTACGGCAATACGTATAATCCGCATTACTATCTTGGCGGTTCCACCGATAAGATTTATGGTAAATGGATTAACATTGGTTGTTCTAAATATCAGGATGAAGTATATTGCCAGCCCCAAGAGGACCGCGACTTTAGGGAACAATATGACGAATTTGTTTTGACAATTTCTGAAAACAAATTCCAGGAAGAGATTGTATATAAGCCCGCATATTTCGAATACGACGACTACATGAATTCCATGTATCTGTCCGACCTTTATGCCGTACTTGAAAATAATTATGCATACCCAACTATCGGGTCATTCGGCGCCTTATTTTCTCCCGAACAGGAATCTTACATAAAGGCAATGGAAAAAGAACGCAACATAGAAGTTCTGGAACAAACAAAAACGATGAAAAAATTCAAGTTGGGTGAAAAAATATTTGAACTCAAGATTACGGACATTGAAAGGGATTCCCTGGATTATAGAGTCGCTATCAGCGTAAAGTCGGGCGACAAGGAATGTTCTTACGAAGAGCAGCAGGTAAGCACAACTAAAGAAAACTGCAAGGACCAGACTACAGAAGGCCTACGATACTACGATGAAGAACGGGACTTTCAATATCCACTGTATTTCAGGGACGCAAACATGCTGAAAACGAAAGGCCGCGATGAATTTGACAAGTGCATCAAGGAAATCACGGTTTCAAAAGACACTCAGAACGGGACACAAACCGACAAAGCGGATGCAACCGATTCTATCCAAACACTGGAAGCATTTCTCGAAGAATACGACATAACAGACTATTCCTTTGATAAAAACGTTCTCGCTTACAACGAGACTTCCGGCTACTGCGATGCGTTGCAGAACACCTGCTTCGAAGCACCGGGCATAAGCGAGTTCAGAACATTAGGGCTGCACAGGTTCGAGGCAAACGACATCACTGCATTGACGACAATTTTTCCGCACGCTGCGGCAGCGATGAACAATAAAATCGAGGGGTGTCCGCTTTATGTGCTGAACATCAGCGACGCTTCGCCCGCAATCCACATTCTCACCAACATCACGAAAGACACTATCACCATCGTAAATATCAGCGACGAGTGCGCCTATGAGCCGAGACCCTTCGACATGAATGTCGGATTCTTGTTCACCTATTGCGACGAACTTTCCGAAAATCCCGAAGTCGTCACCACACAAGTGTTTGACGACAAAATGGAATGCGGAACAATTGAATACGCGGAATACATAAGCGAAAGACTCTAAAAATCAACCAAATCTATGGCGGGGGGCAAAATATAAACGGATGCACAGCCCTCATGATAATAAGCCAAAAGATTTTTTGCTGCGAAACAGAGCCAACTAACTTTAGTCCTTCAGACACCGAACAGACATGGCTGAGCCCATAGCCCCTCTATCGGCGTCATCCGAAAAAGAGTTGGTCAAGTTGGAACGATCGTCTGCCCATCCCAAACGCAGGGGATCGGCTACGCAGCTGCCCTTACTGGTAGTCCAAAAGTAGGCGTTATCGCCGACGCCGTAGAATTCATGGACTGTGTAAGTAATATTCCTATTAGAATAGGAACCAGCAGGCAAAGCTGAGAAACCTTTGGAATCAGAGCCATTGCCAACATATTGACTATTACTCTTCCAACCACTGGTTGATTTAAGATTAGCCCCTGCAACACTATAACCGCCAACAGAACTAATTAGAGTTAGAAACTCTGATGCACTAGGCACGTGCCAGCCTACCGGACATACTCCACGGACGATTCCACGTGGGGAGCTAGAAGCATGACACCCACAACCCTTGCCCGCAGTAGAAAATACAGCCGCCGAATCTACGGTCGCAGACCACGTATAAAGTCGACCATACTTGGAACAGGAATCCGCATAGCAGTAACTACGGGCCGTTCTATTGTTGTAATCGTAATTCAAATTTTCAGCCATCCAAGTCTGCGAACCGATCTCCACGGTCTTGTACACTTGGCCATCGCGGTCATCAATAATTTCGCCATAAGAAATTGCAGGATTCAAGTATTGCCATACGAGTTTTTCGAT
>JAZLIJ010000192.1:0-18775 GCA_045617325.1 Fibrobacter sp. | reverse complement strand
ATCAACGCAGATGGTGTAATCCGTATTTTTCTCCATTTCTAGCCAATGTTCCGCACCATTCAGCGACACACGGAAAGTGTTTTGAGCAGCAGAAAGCAGCTTCAAACGCGGCTGTGCGGCAGCATCTTCTGCGGAAACAGGGGTAGCCACAACAGGCAAAACAACCGCAGCAAGCGCAACGAGAAAAGCGACAAACGTAGCAACTAAAACCGGTGTCACCGCAACATATTTCATTTTGAATAAACGCTTCATTTTTTGGGAATATAGAAAAACACGCAACCCATTACGCACACAAACACAACGCCCCACTTATGGCATCATTCTATTCAACAACGACTTTTCCAAAGACACCATTTACATTAATAGTCAACGAAAACTTCGACGGCAACTTTTTCACATTTTACACACTTCATCCTAGATTCTATCACCACTTCGTTACCGTCATTCAGATGCAAGGCGACAGAATTCAGCTTCGACGCACGCATTCTGCCAACAAGCAGGCAAACCAGCGACATCGCACAAGGCAAAACCACCAATTACCACCCTTTCGTCTCCAATCAGCAGAAAAAAGCTAAATTTTATATAACAAGCGCATTTAACCCCTAAGCCCTAAAAATGTACGATCCGAAATTTTTACCTATTTGCAAAGAAGACCTAGACGAACTCGGCTGGGACTATGTCGATGTCATCCTCATCAGCGCAGACGCCTACGTTGACCATCCGAGTTTCGGGCATGCGGTTATCGGAAGACTCTTGGAGCACGAGGGTTTGCGCGTCGCCATCTTGCCGCAGCCGAACTGGCGCGACGACTTGCGCGATTTCAAGAAGCTCGGAAAGCCACGTCTATTCTTTGCCATCAGCAGCGGCATGGACAGCATGGTGAACCATTACACCGCAGCAAAGCGTCTGCGGCACGATGACGCATTCACCGCCGGGAACAAGTCCGGTTTCCGTCCGGATTATGCGACGTACACTTACGCAAAAATTCTGAAAAAACTTTACCCCGATGTTCCGCTCGTCATCGGAGGCCTCGAATCGAGCCTTCGCCGCGTCACGCATTACGATTACTGGAGCGACAAGCTGAAGCCGAGCATTCTCGCCGATACGCAGGCGGACTTGCTCATCTACGGCATGGGCGAACGCCCGATGAAAGAACTGGTGCGGCTTTTGAAAAAGGGCATCCCGTTCAAGAGCCTGAATTCCATTCCGCAAACGGCCTACCTCGCAGAAAAGGGAAACGTCGCAGAGAACAAGAACTGGGTGGACATGGTTCTCGCAAGCCACGAGGAATGTTTAGCCGACAAGCATACGCAACTGAGCAACTACCGCAAAGTAGACATTGAATCGAACAAGATGTTCCCGCACCGCATTCTGCAAGATGTAGGCGAACAGACCGTCGTCATCAACCCGCCGTACCCGCCGATGGAATACGGTGAACTGGACGAAAGTTTCGAATACCCGTATGCAAGAGCACCGCATCCGCGCTACAAAAAACGCGGCGCCGTCCCCGCATTCGACATGATCAAGTTCAGCATCAACACGCACCGCGGATGCTTCGGCGGATGCAGCTTCTGCGCCATCAACGCGCACCAGGGCAAATTCATCGCAAGCCGCAGTCGCGAAAGCATCTTGCGCGAAGTGGAAATCGTGACGCAGATGGAAGGCTTCGGAGGAACCATCACCGATTTGGGCGGCCCGAGCGCCAACATGTATAATATGCGAGGCCGCGACCGCAGCCGCTGCGAAAAATGCGCAAGGCCGAGCTGCATCTTCCCGAAAATCTGCGACAACATGGACACGCGCCATGCCGAAATTTTGAGCCTCTACCGCGAAATCCGCAACAATCCGAAAGTGAAGCATCTTTTCATCGGCTCCGGCGTCCGCTACGACTTGCTCCTGCAAGACACCGCCGACAAGGACCTCCGCAAAGACCACGAGGACTACGCCCGCGAACTCATCGAGTTCCACGTGAGCGGTCGCCTGAAAGTCGCACCGGAACACACAAGCGACGTCGTTTTGAACCTGATGCGAAAGCCGAGCTTTACGCTGTTCCACAAGTTCAAGAAATTTTTCGACAAGGAATGCGAACGCATCGGCAAGAAGCAGCAGCTGATTCCTTACTTTATCAGCAGCCATCCCGGATGCACCGAAGCCGACATGGCAGAACTTGCGCTCGAAACAAAGCAGCTCGGATTCCAGCTGGAACAGGTGCAGGACTTCACGCCGACGCCGATGACGATGTCCACCGAGATGTTCTACGCCGAAATGCTCCCCGACGGAAGTCCGCTCTTTGTCGCAAAGACTCCTGAGCAGAAAGCGAACCAGAAGCAGTTCTTCTTCTGGTACATTCCCGAGAACCGCCCCAAAATCCGCGAAGTCCTCGAACGCCTCAAGATGGGAAAAGTCGGGAGGCTCCTCCTTTCACGCACGGCAAAAGCAGAAGGCCGCGAATTTTTCCCCAGCAAGGAGCGCGAATCCAACAGCGACTACCGCCACCGCGAAATCCAAAAGCGCGAAGAACGTATCGCCATCATGAAGCCGAAAAAGGAGAAGGATCGGAGTCGCTGGACCGAAGAAGAGCGCGAAGCGCGCCGCCAAAAAGAGGAAAAGCCGCGCTTCAACAAGGGCGAAATCAACCTGGCAAGCCGACGCAGCCACTCCAAAGGCTTCAAGAAGCCCTCCTTCGGAAAAGGCGGATTCAAGTAGAAATCACCCTTGCAGAAGTTCCTCTGAATTTGACAAATTGATGTCAAAAGGAGGTTCACATGAACAGCACCGAAACATTCATCGGAATAGGAATCGCAATCCTGCTTCTGCTCGCAGCCATTTCAAACGCCTAGGCCCAAAACAAATGCAAAAATAACACCATGCTCAACTGAACATGGTGCTTTTTATAAAACGCCTCTAATTAGAACAGGAATCCGCCAAAGCGCACGATGACACCTGCGAAAACGACACTCACCATCGTCATGAGCTTGATGAGAATGTTGAGCGAAGGACCTGCGGTATCCTTGAACGGGTCGCCCACGGTATCGCCCACGACAGCCGCCTTGTGCGTATCGGAGCCCTTGCCGCCATAGTTTCCTTTTTCGACAAACTTCTTCGCATTGTCCCAGGCGCCACCGGCATTGTTCAGCATCGTCGCCAACGCAAACCCGCAGGCGAGTCCGCCAGCCAAAAGTCCGAATACACCAGCGACACCCATGAACAAGCCGACAACAACCGGCACGATAATCGCCAAAAGCGACGGAATCACCATTTCACGCTGAGCGCCCTTCGTCGAAATGCCGACGCAGCGAGCGTAATCCGGCTTGCCGGTACCTTCCATAATTCCAGGAATTTCCCTGAACTGGCGGCGAACTTCCTCCACCATGGCAGATGCCGCACGGCCCACCGCCTTGATAGTCAAGGCGCAGAACACGAACGCCATCATGGCGCCGATAAAGAGACCGCCAAGCAGCATCGGATTCATCAAGTTCAAGCTGTAGACATTCATGAAATCCGCATAGTCGGCCTTGCTTGCCACAAGCCCAATCAAGTCGCCATTTTCAGCAATAGCGCGTGTCCCTTCATCGAGGAACTTGACACCAGGTGTCGCGACAAGCGCATTCGCCAAGTCCTTCGCCTGGTTCGCAAAGGCGACCGTGCCCACATTCCACACGCCTTCGGCAGAAGAGGCCAAATGCCCAAGCCAAATCTTGACTTCCTCGACATACGAGGCAAGCAGTGCCATTGCGGTCAAGGCGGCAGAGCCAATCGCAAAGCCCTTGCCCGTCGCAGCGGTCGTGTTCCCCAGCATATCGAGTTCATCGGTACGCGCACGCACTTCCGGATCAAGCCCGGACATTTCGGCATTACCGCCAGCGTTATCAGCGATAGGCCCAAAGGCATCCGTCGCAAGCGTAATGCCAAGCGTACTCAGCATTCCCACCGCGGCAAAGCCCACACCGTAAAGGCCCATGGCCATATCGCTAAAACCACCTGCACATCCAAACGCGGCGATAATACCAATCACAATCGTCACCACCGGAAGCCCTGTCGAGAACATGCCCACGGAAATACCGTCAATAATTGTCGTTGCAGCGCCAAGGCGCGCCTGCCCCGCAATCCCCTTCGTCGGCTTGTACGCATCCGAAGTGTAGTATTCCGTGAACTGCCCAATCAGAACGCCCGCGGCAAGTCCCGAAAGCACTGACCCGAAAATGCCAAACGGAATGAAATCCACCCAAACCAAAACAAGAAGCGCAATCAAAATCAACACAGAAGAGCCGAGCGTTCCCGTCAAAAGCGAACGGAGCAGGGACTTCGTATCGGCATCTTCCTTTGTACGAACCATAAAGATTCCGATAACCGAAAGTACGATGCCAATGGCAGCCACAATCATCGGAGAAATCACGTAGGTCATTCCGCCCGGAAGAGCTGCACCCAACGCAGCCGTCGCAAGAATCGAGCCGCAATAGGATTCATAAAGATCTGCGCCCATGCCCGCCACGTCACCGACGTTATCGCCCACGTTATCGGCAATGGTCGCCGGGTTGCGCGGATCATCCTCAGGAATGCCCGCTTCCACCTTTCCGACAAGGTCAGCGCCCACATCGGCAGCCTTCGTATAAATACCGCCACCGACACGTGCGAACAAGGCCTGCAACGAAGCGCCCATGCCAAACGTCAGCATCGTGGTCGTAATTTCGACCATCTTCGAATGTACCCAAAGTTCGTTCGTCAAAAGGGAATCGTTCCACTCGCCAAGAGAAAGTTTTGCGGCAATGTCGGCACCGAAATTCCAGACGTTGTGGTCGTAGACGTAATTCAAAAGCAGGAACCACGCCGAAATATCCAAGAGTCCAAAGCCCACCACAACAAGCCCCATCACGGCGCCGCTGCGGAACGCTGTCACAAGGCCGCGATTCAAGCTGGAGATTGCCCCCTGAGCCGTTCGGGAACTGGCGTAAGTCGCAGTCTTCATGCCGAGGAAACCGCACAGGCCGCTGAAGAAACCGCCCGTCAGGAAAGCCACCGGCACAAACGGATTCTGGATTTTGAGAATGGCAAGGATGACGAACAAGACGAAGAGTACCGCGAAAACGATAGAAACCGTCTTGTACTGCTGTTTTAGATAAGCGAAAGCGCCTTCGCGGACATAACCCGCAATAGCCGTCATCGTTTCATTTCCATCCGGTTGCCGCTTCATGAAGCGATAAAATGAAAGCGCCATGCACAATGCAACTACGGCAGCAACAGGGACAAAGAACCAATAACAGGGAATCGATGTCATATAACCTCTTTTTTGTCGATTGGACTTCGGTCTAAATAATCTACTTCAAAAAAGAGGCAATATTCAAAAATTTCTTTTTTTTATCGTTTATGCGAAAAAACTCCTCGAAAAGCCGAAGAGTTCAGCATATTCCAAGTTGTAATATTCCAAACTAAACTTTGTTGAACCAGGCTTCAGCTGGCTCGCGCGTCGTTTCGAAGGCGTTGACGTGGCTATCCGGGAGCGGTTTTCCGAAGGGCAGCACGCACAAAAGCAGAGTGCCGTCTTCGCCGAGGATTTCGTGAAATGCGTCCGGGTAAATCAGCGGGCTCATCTGCGGGCAGCTTGCAAAGCCTGAGGCTTCGACGGCAAGCAGAAGGTAGCCGAGGAAAATACCGCAGTCTATTAGCGTCCCCTGATGAAACGCTTCCCTATCGACGCCCAGGAGGAACGCCTGAGGCGCATTGAAGAGTTCGAAATTCAAACGGTCATGGAGGCGACGGGCTTCCTTGTCTTCGCGGGCGATTCCCTTGTGGATGAAGAGCGCCTTGCCCAAATCCACGGCGCGCCTGCGATAGGCCGGCAACGGACGCGCATCCAGTTCCGGATGCGGCTCAACACCTTCGTCAAAACGTTTGCAGAGGGCAGCGCGAAGCTGTTCCAGTTTTTCACCCTGGAAAAGGCGCAAGCGCCACGGCTGTGAATTCTTGCTGCTCGGAGCGCGGCGGACCGCCTCTACGATTTTCTGGATTTCTTCGTCAGTCGCCACATACGGTTCGAATTCGCGAGCGCTCTTGCGCGACTGCATCAGTTGTAAAAAAGAATCGATCATGGTTAGTGGCTAGTGGTTGGTGGTTAGGTTGCGAATGCGAGATGAGGAATAAATTAACAATGAATTATGAATTACGAGATTGATTTGGCGTCATGGCACTTTGTGCATGACCCTGCGGTCGTCAAATGCGTGAGCAAGCTCCCGCGCTTGACAACCTTGTACGTCATTGCGAGTCCGCAGGGCGAAGCAATCTCTTTGGGCATTAAGGACGAAAGATGAAGGGTGATTTACTGCGAGGAATGCGGATTTGGAGGGCTTCGATTTTTGCGGCGAAGCCGCCATTAATTCCCTATTCACTCTTCACTATTCCCTATTAACCATTCACCGCCAGCACGCTCCACCACTCTCCGCTCACGCGCTCCGTTTTCACCTTGAAACCGATTTCGTCGAACCACTTGAGAACGAATTCCTTTTCCGTCACCAGCTGGCCGCTGATAATCAGTTCGCCGCCCTTGGCAAGCAAGTCCTCGATGTCATCGCGCAGAGGCCAGAGTTCGCTGCGAATCATGTTGCAAAGAATCACGTCGAACTTGACGCCGTCCTTGAACGCATCCAGAAATCCCAGCACGCAGTCGCTGCCGCTAAAGCCGTTGCGTTCAAAATTCTCGGCGATGCAGGGAATCGTGAGCGGGTCGATTTCGGTACCTACAGCGAGGCGGGCACCCTTGCGACGAGCAAACATAGCGAGAATGCCAGTACCCGTGCCGATGTCGAGCACAGTCTTTCCGTTAAAGTCGATGTTTTCCATCAAGGTGGCGCAGCTGCTCGTCGTATCATGCTCACCCGTTCCAAAGGCAGTCTTCGCCTCGAGTTCGAGCACAACCGCTTCCGGATCCTCGGGCTTGAATTCCACCCAAGGCGGACGCACCCACAGATGCGGGCTCACGGACACAGGCTGCGCACGGTCGCGCCACCACTTGTCCCAATCCTTCGCAGGTTCCTCGGAAATCGTAAAATTGTACTGGGGAAATTCCGCAATGATGCGGTCGCGTTCCGCCTTGTCGCCCGTGTAAAAGCAGAAGTCCGTGCGGCCTTCCTCTTTCGGGTCCAGTTCCTCGAGCGTAGCCACCCCCGCCTCGAAAAGCAGGTAGCTCGCCAATTCAAAATCTTCGACGGGGCAATAGCCCTCAGCCTTGTACCAAGTATCAACTTTTTGCATGCTTTAAATTTATGAAAAAAAACGGCATTTCCACAAAGCTACGTGTTTTAAAGTATAAATAAACCAAGCCAAAAAGCCATTTTTATCCGTACCTCAACCCAAATCCTCGCACATCTCTATCCACAAAAAATATTCCCAGTTCACTATTCACCATTCACCATTCATTGTTAATTGCAAATTGTTCCTATATTTCCAACAACATGCTCTACATTCACCAATATCCCGACTGGACCGATTTCCGATTCGACACCGACAAGGTGCTTGAAGCGCTTGGGCAGACCAGACTCGCTGAGGGCACGCTCCTCGGAATGACGTACATCGGTGGATTCAGGGACAAGGAAGCAAAAATTCTCGCCGAAGATATCATCGCAAATTACGCCATCGACGGCATTCCGCTTGAAGCGGTGACAATCGAAAACGAAGTAGAGCGCAAGGGGCAAGGCTCCCTAAACTTCGTCAAGAACCACATCGGCGCCCTCCAGAATTCTTCCTCGCCGCTAACCGAGGCGCGACTTTTCAACTGGCATGCCGCTATGGCTAAAACGAAAGACGCGAAGTACAGAAGCACGCCAGGCATCGTGCAGTCAGGCAACGGTCGCGAAGCCTTTTCTTTCGAAGGCGCAAATGCAGAGCGCATTCCACAGGAAATGTTGAATTTCGTCAAATGGTTCGAAACCTCACCGATGGATGGAGTCATCAAGGCGGCCATCGCGCACTTTTGGATTCTCACCATCCGTCCCTTCGCCGAAGCAAACGGAAGAGTCGCCCGTACTCTCACGGCAATGCAACTTGCCCGCGCTGAAAAAACGACGCACAGCCATTACGCGCTTAACGCACAAATCAACAAAAACAAATCCGATTACTTCAGAATTCTCTCACAGACGCAGGTCGGCAGCGGCGACCTCACCGAATGGATTCTATGGTTCCTGAAAATGCTGCGCAACGCCATCAAGGAAAGCGAAGATTCACTCGCCCAGGAAATCAAGCAGACGATGTTCCGCAACAAGCACGCCGGTGAAACATTCAGCAGTCGCGAGAACCAGCTGATGGAAGCGCTCATGAAAGGGACGCTAGAGCAGCCGTTTACCGCCAAGCAAGCCGCAGCGATTTTCGGCACTAGCCACGACACCGCCCTCCGCGAAATCCAGAACCTCATCGAGAAAGGCGCCTTGCAGGCAAACAAGAAAGGCGGCCGCAGCCAACGCTACAGCATGAAGTAAAGAACAGCCCAGCTCTTGACTCTGCAACCCATTTTTGGCCTACAACCAACTTTTTAAGCGCTTTCATCCAAAACCAGGCAATCAAACCGACTTTTGGATAATTTTCATTTCGAATTTTATCCAAAACTCAGTATTTTGCACCACTTTTGGATAAAAATCAATTGAATTTAAGTCATGGCAAAAACTCCGGTATCATCACCAAGGACATAACAGCAGATGATTTGTTCAAGGAATGAATCCGATTTAAGTAGAATTCACTTTTTCAAAACGAACACACCCCGATTAATCAGACGCATCAAGCGCCCTTAATCAGCGCGATAATGGCGACAATCAAGCCGCCAAAGGCTATCGCTGCCACAGCAATAATCGCCACAAGCATCCACTTGACGTACTTTACAATCTTGACCGTCAAGGCATTCTGGTTTTTCGCAAACTGCTGATACGCATTCATCGCGGCAATCGACAATACGCCCAAGTCATCAAGCCAACCGAGCACGGGAATCGCATCGGGCACGGCATCAATCGGAGAAGCGCTATATGCGACGGCGCCGAGAGCAACGATAATCGACAAGGCCTTCCACAAGGGAGAAACGCCGTTATCGGCGGGCACAGTCCTGTGCTCGTGATTTTCCATATCGCTCATGTCGTGGACTTCGGGTTCGTCATTACGCTGCATAAAAGCCTCCAGTGGTAATATATCAAATTAGCGAGAGAGACTCGCGGCAAGCATCGAAATTTTCAGCATCTAAGAGAAGTTTATGGAGACACCGAAATAAAATTCATCCATCAACCCCGACGAGTCGCTACAGACAAAAAGCCTAGACAGAGTCTAGGCTTTTCTTCATTTTTTAACAACGGAGCTTGACTTTCTGCGTTTTATTTCCGCATTCAGTTTCCGTTGCCGTTCTGCATTTCGCGCATACGGCGGCGGGCGCGGGAACCGGGGCGGTTGCGGCGATGGTGCGGCGCATTCTGCTGGAACGCGGGCTTTTCCGCATTCGAAGATGCTTCCGGTTTTGCAGCCGGAGCAGTCACATTCCGCGGCTTGCGATTGTCACGATGGCTGTTGCGGTTATTGCCGCGGTCGTTGCGACGATCGTTTTGGCGGTTATGTTGTCCGTTATTCTGCGGTTTGTTTCCGCGGTTTGCATTGGCGGAAGCATCTGCATTTGCATTCTGCGCGGCACTTTCCGCAGCATCGTTCTGCTGACGGTTGCCGCGAGGCAAGCGGTAGCGGGCATTGCGCATTTCGCTTTCGGGAGTTTCCTTTTGCTGAGGCGGCAGCTTTTCAAAAATCGCCTTGTCGCCTTCGGGGATTTTCACGCGCGTGAGCTTTTCAATGGCACGCAAGTCCTGCTCTTCGTCCGGGGCGCAGAAGGCAATCGCCATGCCGTCTTTACCAGCGCGAGCGGTACGTCCGATGCGGTGCACAAAAGTCTCCGGTTCATTCGGCAAATCGTAATTGAACACATGGCTCACATCATCGACATCGATGCCGCGGGCAGCAATATCGGTTGCAACAAGGACACGAATCTGTTCCGTCTTGAAGTTGCCAAGCGCTTCCTGGCGGCGGTTCTGGCTCTTGTTGCCGTGAATGGCGGCGCACTTGATTCCGGCCTTTGCGAGGACACGCTCAATCTTGTCGGCGCCATGCTTCGTGCGGCAAAAGACGAGCACCTTGTTCATCTCCGGGTGTTCCGCCAAGAGTTCCTTGAGGAGTGCGCCCTTGCGACGCTTGTCGATGCGGTAGAGTTCCTGGCGAATGCGTTCAATCGGCGTACTCTGCGGAGCGACTTCGACACGCACCGGGTTTGCGCGCAAAATGGTCGCGGCAAGTTTCGTGATGTCATCAGGCATCGTTGCGCTGAAGAACAGATTCTGGCGTTCGGCAGGGAGCAGCGCCACGACCTTGCGGATGTCGTGGATGAATCCCATATCGAGCATGCGGTCTGCCTCGTCGAGCACGAAGAATTCCAGCTTCTTCAGAGAAACCGCCTTCTGCCCAATCAAATCGAGGAGGCGCCCGGGAGTCGCCACAAGCACATCCACGCCGCGAATGAGGTTCCGCTTTTGAGGCGCATCGCCCACGCCGCCAAAGATGCAGGCCGTGGAGATGGCTGTAAACTGCGCATACTTCTTGAAGCAATCCTCCACCTGGATGGCAAGTTCTCGCGTCGGTAACAGAATCAGGGCGCGACAAGTCTTGGGAGAGCGGAAATTGCCGGAATCCAGAAGACGCTGCAAAATCGGGAGCGCAAAGGCCGCCGTCTTGCCGGTACCCGTCTGCGCAATGCCAAGCAAATCCTTCCCCTCGAGCAAGCTCGGGATGGACTGTTCCTGAATCGGGGTCGGTGTTTCATAGCCCACGGCACGCACGGCGCGTTGCAGGGGATTCGCCAAGGGAAGTTCTTCAAATTTCATGGCGCCAAATTTAGAAAAAAGCACAATCTGTTTAAAGGGGGGGATGGTTTTCGCTTACTGAAGCTACGCCCCTGCGAAAGCGAGCGTCTTACGTTTACACCCTGAATTGCAGAGCACCCAATCACCTGCATTGAGAGGATAGACAAATAGTGCGCCACGGGTTTACCGAAAGAACAACTCAAAGCGGTAATTGAAAAGAAGTAATAGGGCAACGAAGTACACGTTGCGTTGTGCCGCGAAATCCTGCTTCAAGCACCAGCCAATTCCTCAAAAAAGCGACCTTGGCTGGTGTTTCCGAATAAGAACGGCGCGTTGTGCCGCGAAATCCTGCTTCAGGCACCAGCCAATTCCTCAAAAATGCGACCTTGGCTGGTGTTTCCGAATAAGAACAACGCGTTGTGCCGCGAAATTCTGCTTCAGGCACCAGCCAATTCCTCAAAAAAGCGACTTTGGCTGGTGTTTCCGGATAAGAATAACGCGTTGTTCCGCGAAATCCTGCTTCAGGCACCAGCCAATTCCTCAAAAAAGCGACTTTGGCTGGTGTTTCCACAAACTTCAGCAGCATACAATCGACTAGCAAGGCGAAATCGCTTTTAAAATTCGAATTCACCCAAAACACCCCAAAGCCTAAAAAAACGGAGCGAATTGTTCCACTTATCCTTTTTTTCTATTAAGTGTGTAAAAATAAATGATTTTTTTATTAAAACACCTAATAAATAAGGGGTATAAGCTTTGTTTTTGTGTAGCTTTTTTTGTAATTTTGCACTCATGAATCCAGCTATCAAAAATCTTTTTGAATACGACAACTACCGCAACTTTCTCCAGGACTACTTTACGGAGCAAAAAAAAATGCAACCCGTCTTTTCGCACCGATTCTTCGCGGCGAAAGCGGATCTCAGCAGCAGTTCCTACGTTTTGAACGTCATGCGCGGAAGATTCAATCTCACGCCAAAGTCCATAGAAAAAATCGCCGCGGCCATGTGCCTAAACCCACAGCAAAAAAGATATCTCGAAGCGCTCGTCCAGTACAACCAGGCAGAGCAAATTGAACAGCGCGAAGCCGCCTGGGAAAAAATCGTAGAAATCCGAAAGCACATCAAGTCGACACCGATTACTTCTCAAGAGCAGGCCTATTTCAGCAAGTGGTACAATCCCGTCATTCGCGAATTAGTCGTAAGTTCCAAATGGAACGGCGACTACATCAAGCTCGCGCGCATGGTCGAGCCGCAGATCACCACAGACGAAGCTCGCGAAGCAGTCAAGAATCTACTGGACTGGGGACTCATCAAGGAATCAAAAGGCCACTACAGCGAGACATCGCCGGTACTTGACGCATCGCAAATTCCGCCCATTCTTCTTAGGCAAATCAGGCGCGACTATATTCAACATGCCATCGGCGCCGTGGAGCAGAAACCAAAAGACGAAAGGTTCGTCGCCTTCACGACACTCGCCATGAGCGAAAAATCCTATAATTACGCGACCGAAATATTGGAGGAAGCGCGCAGAAAAATCATCGAAAAGGCGGCAAGCGACCCTGTTGTCGAAAAAGTCTACGAGATGATGATAGTCGCCTTCCCCATCAGCAAGAACGTAAAAAAAGAGATTTAGCATGAAACCGACCCGCAAGATTTTCCTAAGAAACCTCCTTTCGTCGGCCAGCGTTTCGTTCTCGCTCTTTTTGACTTGTGCCTGTAGCGATTCAAGTACAGGTTCCAACGATGTTGCAGGCGGAGCCACAGACATAGGAAATTCCATCGCAGGTATCGTCGTCGATGCAGGCGGAGCAGGAGTTGCAAGCGCGCGCGTTGTCGCCTATTACGACAGCTGGGAACAAATTTCCGCGACGGATTCCATCGAAGCGATAACCGACAGCAACGGCAATTTCAGCCTGGACATTGCAAATACCGAAGGCTTCGTCATCTACGCAGAAAACGGAAGCGAATGCGGTCTCGTCTTTGCAAGTAATTTTGCAAGCGATTCCGCGAACAAGCTTATTCTCGGCAACCGCAAAAGCCTCGAAAGTTCCGTCAGCGGCGAGACATCCGGTTACATGCGCATCGTGGGAACGCACGAAACAGCGGAAATCCGCGAAGACGGTTCCTTTGAATTTGACGCCATTCCGCCAGGGGAAATTTCGCTTGTCTACATCCGCGACGAAAAGCCGCAGGGCTACCTTGAATTCAAGACCGTCGATGAGCGCGAACAAATTCATCTGCCGCCTCTAGAAAACCGCAGAGATGACGGACATTTCAACGCTCCGGATTTCGACGACGACATGTTCGGCGTTGATTTTTGGCATCACGGCAATCACAGCGACTTTTCGACAGAAACAGTCCTGCACATGGATAACCTCGAACCTGTTTTCAACAGCGACCATTCCAAGGCAGGCGATGTCAGCTACACCAACGGAATTTCTCGTGCAGCAATTTCGCTGAAAGCAGGGCAATTCATCGAACTGGAGAACCAGAGGGCTCTTGGCGACGACTTTACGATTTCACTTTGGACAAACTGGAATGGCGCAAATGGCGGCGACCAGATTCTGTTCAGTGAAAAATTCCATGGCGACTCCATTCCGCAAATGCAATGGTACTTCGATTCAGCAGAGAATAATTTCGCAGTTAAAGTTCATACAAATCACGGCACCGAAGCAGTCCATTTCAAAGGCTCTGCACCTAAAGAGCAGTGGATGTTCATTGCGCTTGTTTCGCGGAATCGTGCCATCTCCATGTACATCAACGGAGAACGCATCCCATCAAGTGACAGCTCCGCAGCGACAATTTCTTTAGACAGCAAAAGGAATCCCGTCTTATACAGTATCGGCGGAGCCGAGAATCTGGACGCCACATGGAACGGCGCCCTCGATGAATACCACATCGAAGGTATCGCACAAAGCGCCGACTGGATAAAAGACGTCTACGAAATGACTCAAAAGAACTTCAAAAAAAAATAACGGGAAATAAGCCCGCTTATCAAGGACAAAAAGAGACCGACGCTAAAACGTCGGTCTCTTTCTTTTTAAGGTAACAGAATTACTTGTAATAAACGCAGTTCGTGGTGCTGGAGCCGAAGCACGTCTTGGTGAGGCCATCCGTGCCGCTCACTGCCGCGGGTTTCCCTTGGTTAGAAATAGTGTAATTGCCACTGATGGTGGGCTTGAATGCCACGATACCAGCAACGCCATAGTAGCCGTTCGTATTGAAGGACACGCTGTAGTTCGTCCCGGCTTCAGAGCGTCCGGTGCCAAAACCGAGAACCACGCCGCCGGTAATATTCGTCTTTCCGTCGGAATCCATCATGCCGCCCATGCCGCCATTCATGAGACATTCAATAATAACGACGCCACCTGTAATGTCGATACTTCCATTGCTATCAACGCCATCGGTATCGCCGGAGCCCACCTTCACATAATGGACACCGCCAGTTACATACAACTTGCCGGAGCTGCCGCCGCCGAAACCACCAGGGAATCCACCGCCAAAGCCACCACCCGGGCCGCCCCAGCCGCCGCCGTTATTTTCGACGCCGGAGTTGTCGGTGCCACCCGCAGCATTCCAGCCATCGTCCGTGGTATTCACGCTGGTGACGCCGCCTTCAAAATGCATCTCGTAAGCTTCCATGCCCTCGTAGGCCATCGTTACATTTACATTCGCATAGTCCCTGATATAAAGAGACTTGTCGGCATGCACGCCATCGTCATCGCTCTTGATAGTCATCTTGCCGCCGCTGATGGTGATGTCGCCGTTGCTGTGGAGACCATCGTCGCGGCTATTGACATCGATGTCGCCAGCGGTGATGGTGATGCTCGAATCGCCCTTGATGCCTTTCTTGCTCACGGAATCCTGGCAGCTGTTGCCCATGCCAAAGCCCCCAAAGCCGCCACCACCAAAGCCGCCGCGGCCACCGCCGTTGTTGCTCGAAGAGGAGACAAGGCAAGTCTGCCCGCCGCCCGACGTCACCTTGATGACCGGAGCCGCTTCGGCGTTTTCACCCTTCAAGATTTGCACAGCGTTACTTGCCGTGATACCGTCAGTCGCAGAGTTGATGGTAATGGAACCGCCCGCAATCTTGATGACGCCCTTGTCGTTTGCAAATTTCGTAGAATCGCTTTCATCGCTCTTGATGCCATCGCCTTCGGCAGTCGTAATGCTGATATTGCCGCCGTTGATTGTCACGGAGGACTTTCCCTTGATGCCGTGATTTTTCGCATTCACGGTCAAGGTGCCGGCGCTCTTCTTGATTTTGATATCGTTGCTGCTTTGGATGCCATTGTTGAAATTCGCCTTTACAGTAAGGACGCCGCTTCCCTTGATGCTCAAGTCGTCCTTCGCATAAATCGCGGCATTCGTGGTATCCACCTTTTCGCCTTTCGAAGTCGTGTAGGTGTGCGATTTCGAGCGGGTAGCGCCATCCTCGATGGAGTTCGTCGTTCCCTTGACCAAGTGCAGTTCCGTCTTTTCGGCGCGCTGCACATAAATCGGCGCATCGCTACTCTTGAGGCTCACCGTGTTCAAGAACAAGTCAACTTTGCCGGTATCGTTGTCCGCCGTGTTCACAATCACCTGGAAATCGCTTGCAGTACCCGCGAGGTAATAGTTGCCACTACAGGAGACCGTCACGGACGCAGCCTCTTTTTTAAGGCACCCATTATCGTTCGCAATAGTCACATCCGAACCGCTAAAAGTGAGCGTCGTTTCGTCGCCCTTGAGCTTCACCTCGTCATCATCCTCAGTATCGGCGCTGCCACCACCTATGGGAGGCGCAACAGACGAAGAAGAAGCTACTTCAGCAACAGAAGAAACGGCAACTTCGGAAGCACACGAAGGCGTCAAGGCGCCAGGAAGACTCGATGAAGACTCGGCAGAATTCACATCGGAACTCATCGCAGGAGCGCCAATTTCCGAAGAACTGCTGTTCACGGTCGCAATCGCCTCGGAACTGAATGCAGGATTCGCCGCATCACTCGAAAATCCAAATTCAGGTTCCACGGAATTTGAGGAATCATCACCGCAAGCCAGCAAAAGCGCCGTCGCAGAGCTCAAAGCGACTATCGAAAAAAAGGAAGCGTTTTTCATAAATTGGTCCAAACCATGCTTAAATAATTGTTGAATAAAAATATGCTTTTATTGGATTCAAATTCTATTATTTACACGTTTTTTTAATTTCGTTTGGATCTACACCCACCAAATTACGCAGATGTTACGTGGTTTAGAAGAATCGAGCAATGTCCAAAGTCCTTCATAACCCCATATTTTTCAAGACATTATAGATAACAGATCCAAAAAATCAGCGAACTCAAGCGAAAGTAGCCAACAACAAATTGATATTCTACGCAAATTTTGTGTAGAATAAATCATTTGCACAAAATAAAGTTCACTTACCTATTCCGTCCACAGCCCATATATTATATTTTTCTAACTATGACTTCCTTATCTACAATCGACATCGTCATCATCGGGCTGTTCTTTGCAGTCATCGTCTTCATCACCAAGGCGGCATCCCGCCGGAGCAAGAGCGGCGTGGAAGACTACTTCCTTGGCGGTAGGCAAATGCCATGGTGGCTCCTCGGCGTAAGCATGGTGGCTTGCACCTTCAGCGCAGACACCCCGAACCTCGTAGCAGGCATGGTCCGCGAATCGGGAATCGCCAAGAATTGGGCCTGGTGGTCATTCTTGATTACGGGCATGGCGACCGTCTTCATCTTCGCGAAACTCTGGAGGCGCACGGGAATCGTCACCGACTTGGAATTCTACGAACTCCGCTACTCCGGAAAGGCGGCCTCCTTTTTGCGCGGGTTCAGGGCCATTTACCTGGGACTTTTCTTCAACGTGCTCATCATCGGCTCCGTGACCCTCGCCGCCATCAAGATTGGCGCAGTCATCTTTGATCTCAAGCCGCTCTACACCGTAATTCTCGGATCCATCGCCGTAGTCCTCTATACGGCAATTGCTGGCTTCCGCGGAGTCGTGTGGGCGGACTTTTTCCAGTACATCATCGCCATGCTGGGCGCCGTCATCGCTGCGGTGGCGGCTTTGAGCCTGCCGGAAATCGGCGGTTTGAGCGGACTGGTGAACAATGCGGAAATCGCAGATAAATTAAACTTTATCCCAGACTTGACGGATCCATCGGTTTTCGTCCCGATTCTGATTATACCGATTGCAGTGCAGTGGTGGTCCGTATGGTACCCGGGTAGCGAACCCGGCGGTGGCGGCTATATGTGCCAAAAGATGCTTTCTGCCAAGAACGAGAAGCACGCCGTTGCGGCAAACCTGTTTTTCAACTTCGCCCATTATGCACTGCGCCCGTGGCCCTGGATTATCGTGGCGCTTGCGTCCCTCGTGATTTTCAAGCCCGACCCTATTGATGTGCAAAAAGCGGCGGCTGTAGAATTGCAATCCGCTGAACTGAACCCTTACTATAAACAGTTCACGGCAAATTTTGATGAAAGCGCGCTTCCGGAAAACGTGCGGCAAAAAGTGGTGGACCTGTATTTTAAACAGCAGGGGCTTACCTCCATGCACAAGGCGTTCCCTTCCGTGAATGCGGAATACCTGAAGAACGACACAGCCTATCCCATCATGATTACAAAGACGGGCTGCGGATGGTTCGGACTCATCATCGCCTCCCTCATCGCCGCCTACATGAGCACCATCGGTACGCACCTGAACTGGGGCGCCTCTTACCTGGTGAACGATTTCTACAGGCGATTCGTGAATCCGAAAGCCTCCGACAAGAAACTCAAGCACGTGGCCATCTTCTGCACCTTCATCTTGATGTTCCTGGGCGGACTCGTCTCCCTCACCATCATGAACAGCGCCACGCAGGCATTCGAAATTCTCCTCTTGAGCGGGGCGGGCACAGGCGCCGTCTATCTCCTGCGCTGGTTCTGGTGGCGGGTGAACGCCGCAACCGAAATCGTCTCCATGTGCGCGGCAGCCCTCATGTCCATCGTCATGGTGTTCATCGTGCCGGAAGGCTCACTTGCCAACAGCGTGCTGGACCATTCCACCATGAGCCTTCTCGTTACCGTGGCCGCAGTATCCATCGCCTGGATTGTGACCGTACTCGTGACAAAGCCCGAAAACGAAGAAAGACTCCGGGAATTCTACAAGGTGGCGCGCCCCGGCGGCCCAGGCTGGAAGGCAGTGCTTTTGAAGGCAAAGCAGGACGGTGTGGAACTGGAAACCGGCAATGCCAAGTGGGACATGCCAAAGCAAATCCTCTGCGTATTCATCGGTATCATCACCATTTACGCAAGCCTTTTCGCCGGCGGTTACTTTGTACTGCTTAAACCCGTACCCGGCGCAATTCTCTCCGTAGTCGCTGTCGTGAGTGCGGTAGTTCTCTTCAAGATTGCCTCGAAGTTAAGGCTGATGGACGGGGAGAAGTAAAAACAGTCTGAAATTTAATCTCAGACTGTATTTTTTCAGTTTATATTATGGAGATTTTGTCGGTAATTACGGCTACTTCACCACAATGTTCACGAGCTTACCCGGGACGGCGATGACCTTCACGACAGTCTTGCCGTTGGTAAACTCTTGAACGCGGGCGTTCGCCATGGCGAGTGCCTCCAATGCAGCCTTGTCCATGTCCTTCGCGACGTTTGCCTTGGCGCGGAGTTTGCCGTGCACCTGGTAAATTGACACACCGATGCCACCGAAGGATTCGGAAGCTAGAAGGGGCACTGAAAACAAAGATGTAAGCAAGAAGCTTTTCAAAATTAAATTCATTTTTATTACTTCCTTAAAAATTTTACTTTGGGATACAGCATTAAAAAATTCTTCACAGTATCTCGACAATCGTAGCTATAGTTCGTTCGCGAACAGCGAAGTTCATCGCACAAATCCTTTTCCTCAAAAATCCAAATAAAAACGACCACTTCAATTTCTGAG
>JAZLIJ010000191.1:0-1419 GCA_045617325.1 Fibrobacter sp. | reverse complement strand
TTTAAGTTGCCGAACTCCGGTGAGGCCGTGTTGCGCTTGGCGCGCTCCATGCTCGCAATCTTGCCTCTGCAATATTGCCCGGCTGTTTTGTCAGATTCGGTATAAAAATATATCTTTATATCGATTTTTTCAGGATCAGTAACAGAAACCGGGAAAAGGCAGGCATAGTAGGTGCTTCCAGCCTGGAAACCAGACACATCGCTGCATGTAAGCGTGACGCTCTTCACACCTCTAGTAATAGAGACAGAAGGCTCGGCAGAGGCGCTTGCGAAATCCACATCGGCTGTTCCGGAAATATTGGAAGAGCAGGTTAGAATAATCTCCGTCACGCCATCAAGCCCTTTAGGAATGGTGATTCCCAGCTTGGTGCCGATGTGCTTGAAGCTGAAGTCCTTGTCCTCGCCATCAGCATAAGCCACCATAACATCGGCCTTGGGGTCGAACTGACCAGCGGAAACAGCCTGCACAGTGGGGATCACCACGCCGGAGAAATTTCCGTTTGCGTAGGCTGCTGAGGAGCTGTAAGGATACATGGCGAAATAGCCGCCGTCGCTTTTGTCTTCATCAGAAACGCTGACGGAAATTTCGCACTTAGAAGCGTCATCATCGTACACCTTATCGATAGAGCCCAACAAGTTCGCGTTTTTTCCAGCTGGGAAAATAGAGAACAAGTCATCTGACTTCTGCCAGATGATTGGAGTAGATTGAACTGAGGAGTTGTAATCTCCATACTTTGCCTTCTGAAGCGAAGCGCTAGCGTCGCCATCGCCGGCAGTGAAAGTTATGAGAGTTTTCTCAGGCTTCTGAATGTCAGAAACCACGCTCTCGCTATGCTGCGAAACAGGCGCAGCAATCTCGCCATCGTCCTGGCAAGCCGCAGACAGCATCATTACAGCCGCCGCAGCCAAATAGTAAATTTTTTTCATAACTGATTTTAATTGCGAATTACGAATTTCTAATTACTAATGTCCTCCAACGGAGAGGCTCGTAATTCTTAATTCTTAATTTAAACTGATAAATGACTTAGTACCATCCGCCTGCGTCTGAGCCGTCGCCGTCGCCCTCTGCTGAGCCGCCGGGAGATGTGCAGATGATGTCGGCGCCTGATACTTCCACGATCTCCATCAAGGCAGATTCGTAGGATTTCTTGTTTTCCAACACTTCTAATTTCATTTCTGAAAAAGTTTAAAACGTTAGTAAACAAAGTTGATTATAATAAAAAAAGAGCTGCGCGCATTCCCGTCATGAGACAAGAACGCGCACAGCGCTTTCGTTACGTTGCTTATAATAAGATACTTTTATATGTATATAAAGTGCTTGCTTGCTTGCTTGCTTGCTTGCTTGCTTGCTTGCTTGCTTGCTTGCTAACATTTTTCCGGTAAATTCAAAATTTTTCATTATAAATTTTGTTAATTTAGC
>JAZLIJ010000190.1:0-21666 GCA_045617325.1 Fibrobacter sp. | reverse complement strand
CCTGGCATTCCTGAACGGAGGAGGAGCCGAGCATAGCGAAACCGGTCTGGCGGCAAGCCATGATGTCGGAGTGGTCACCGAAAATAGAAAGGCCCTGCATAGCGAGAGCGCGGGCAGTCACATGGAAGACCGTGGGGGTCAGTTCGCCAGCGATCTTGTACATGTTCGGGATCATCAACAGAAGACCCTGGGAAGCGGTAAAGGTCGTGGTCAAGGCTCCGGTCTGCAAGGCACCGTGAACGGTACCGGCAGCGCCACCTTCGGACTGCATTTCAAACACGCGGGGAATCTGACCCCAAATATTCTTCTTACCTGCGGCACTCCAGTTATCGGCGTGCTCAGCCATCGGACTAGACGGTGTAATCGGGTAGATAGCTGCCACTTCGCTCACTGCAAACGCAACGTTGGCGGTAGCCTCGTTACCATCACACGCAATCATCTTCTTTGCCATGTGTTTCTCCATTTTTTGAGTTACAATAAAAATCTGATCATATACACTCTACGCATGTGGCTCACACGCAGGGGCAAAAATCCATGCTTAAAGTTATAAAGATTGCAAGGGAAAAGACGAGGGGTTGTTGAAAAAAACGCATTTTTTTGGGTTGTCTGCACGATTGCTGTTTTGAAAGAAAATGATGAAAAGAAAATTTTACAATTTGATGGGGACTCAAATTTATGTGGGTATTCCGGATGAATCCCCTTTTACTCAATTTGAAGATAAATCACCATTATGGGAACTTTACGCACTTGAGTTTCTTCAAGAAGGCTATGTGGGGCATCACAAATCGCGAAAAAATGCTTAGCCGCTATCCCGGGGTTTTATTTACAAGAATGGGTGTCGGCTCAGAAATCCTGGACTTTGTTAAGATGTGGTTCGATGCTCTTGACAACAAGACTGCCTGTCGTTTTATTATAGTCGATGCGAAGAATGAACCAAAAGTTCTTTGTTCTATGAGAAAAATGGATTCTCTTATTTTTTCACATCAGAGTTGCAGGAAGATCTCTATACAAAGCCTGTAGATTCGCCGGAGGAAGAACGGGAACGTCGATTGCATCCACGCAAGTTGAAAACGCGTTTGATGTTCTTTGATTTGGTTGGATAAGAAAAATTTTGGGTGGATGTCTAGGGGATTTTCTATTACGACCTTGCCGGTCGAGTCCGCGCGACGCAGACCGCGACATGAGTGTCTCCGGCAAATTCGTCTACGATAATGAAGAAAATTTAATCGAGGATGGGTCGAAGAAGACAAAAATTTCCTATGATTGGAGAGTATGAACTACTTCGGCGGCCAATACCTCGATCCCCACGCTCCCTTCCTCAAATCATTGGTGGACGCATCTTTCCTTTGATTATTTTGGATATAAATGGAGAAATTATTAGAATGAACATTCGGTTTATTCTTATCGCAATATTATTTTGGACGGGGCGTATATTCCCGTCAAGATACGGTCTTGCTGGATTTTGTCCCCAAACATCCAGGAATGACCCTTTCAATAGAATTCTGGAGGGGTGCAAATGAAAAAAGTATTGACAATACTCTTGCTGCTATTGGTTTCTTGTGCGCAACAAGGCCCCGTACGCCTTTTCCCTGCATCTTTGTCTTACGGAGATAATGTTGAACCTTTGTTTTGGCCTGAACGATTTGAGTTTAACATTTATAGAGAATGGAATTGGATGCAGGTTATTGGGTATGGCTTAAAAAACAGTAAAAAGTCATCTGTAGAAGGCTTGCTTCAAAGTGTTGAAAATGACGAATTTGTTCGCTGCAAAGGAGAACGTTTGTTTATGGATAGTTCCAGCGGAGTTTCCTTTGAATGTTTGGATACACTTTACAGTGAATTCAGCTCTTTTACTCAATATACCCTTCCCGAGAACATTTTTGAAAACTACACAAAAAGGAATTTTGTTTCTTATCATTGCATGTCGAAAGAATAAAAGATTTGGCATTTAGACAGGAATATAAAGGAATGGTTTGAACAAAAGTTTAACAAAGCTGTTCACAAACAACAATAATTTCATTTTAGACCTGTTGATTATTATTTTTTTTCTTGTTTTACTTTGTCTTCTGCAAATAGACGCTTTTGCTTCTGATTATGTTTTTGCGTCGCCTTCAGAGCTTGCTGGTATTCAAGGGGAAATTGATGGTCATTTTTCGTTAGCGTACAAATAGGTTCTGGGTAACGCCTTCAAGGTGTAAGTTGCTCTGGCCGCATTGCGCGAGGATAAAACGCTTAACGAACTCTCCTTCGAATTCGGTGTTCGCCCACAAATGATCAGCCAATCGAAGTTACGCTGCGCTTTTTGGAGAAACCTTTTAATATCCGATAAAAATTGACAATCGCCTGATTTTTCTACATTTGCTCACATGATTAGTATTACGAAGCTTTTGATGGATGCCCCGAACTTTGGGGACAGCCTGCGTTACGAACCTAACGCCCACGAATCCAAGAACGGCGTGGGTCCTGGCCGCGGCCCGGTGGTTGTGTGGAACAGCACCAAGACTTGCAATCTCAAGTGTGTACATTGTTATGCTCGTTCCGAGGCAATCAAGTATCAGAACGAACTCAGCCACGAAGAAGGGATTAAGCTTATCGACCAGTTGGCCGATTTCAAGGTGCCGGTACTTTTGTTCAGCGGTGGCGAACCGCTTTTGCGTCCGGACTTTTTTGAACTCGCGAACTATGCTGCAAGCAAGGGTATCCGCCCGACGATATCCACGAACGGCACGTGCATCACGCCGGAAGTCGCACAGAAACTGAAGGACATCGGCATTGGTTACGTGGGTATAAGCCTCGACGGCTGCGAAGCGACTCACGACAAGTTCCGCGGAAAGGAAGGCGCTTACAAGCTTGCGCTTCGCGGCATCCGCAACTGCGTGGCTACAGGCCAGAAGGTGGGGCTACGCTTTACCATCACGCGCCACAACGTGCAGGACTTGAACGCCATTTTCGATTTGCTCGAAGCCGAGAACATCGACCGAGTTTGCTTCTATCATCTGGTTTACAGTGGCCGTGGAAGTGCGATGGTGGAATCGGACCTCGACCACGAAGAAAGCCGCCGTGCCATGGACTTGATTATCGACCGCACGCTCGACTTCAAGAAGCGTGGCGTGAACAAGGAAATCTTGACTGTCGATAATCACGCCGATGCCGTGTACCTTTACCAGCGCATGCGCCGTGAAGACCCGGAACGTGCAAAGATTGTGCTCGACTTGATTCAGCGCAATGGCGGAAACCGCAGCGGCATGGCTTTCGGCAACATCGACAGCATCGGGAACGTGCATCCGGACCAGTTTACGCAGTACATCACGCTCGGAAACGTCCGCGAAAGGAGTTTCGGCGAAATCTGGACCGACGAATCGAACCCGATTATGGCTGGCCTCAAGAACCGCAAGCCGATTTTAAAGGGCCGCTGCCCGAACTGCGCATTCTTGAACCTTTGCAACGGCAACTTCCGTACCCGCGCCGAAGCTGTGACCGGCGACTTCTGGGCCGAAGACCCCGCCTGCTACCTCACCGACGAGGAGATAATGGTGTGAGGTCGGCGCTGTGCGCTTGAAGTATGAATTATGAGGTATGAATTATAAGAGGAAAATTTGGCGCCTACGGCGCATTATGAACACGCGCGAAGCGCCTAACTAAAATCTCATCACTCGTAATTCATAATTTATAACTACCAACCTCATCCGTATCAATAATCATCCTTCATTCTTTATCCTTCATCCTTCACGCTTCATTTTTCATTTAATCGCCCATGACTTCTATTGAACAGCAAATTGTTGACATCATCCAGGACGGCTTTCCGATAGCGGAGCGGCCGTATGTTGTTCTTGCTGAAAAGTTGGGGGGGGCGTGGACGGAGCAGTCTGTTTTTGATGCTGTTGAAAGTTTGCGCGCAAGCGGGGTAATCCGTCGCATCGGCGGTGTTTACGATTCCCGCAAGTTGGGCTTTGTTTCGCGTTTGTGCGCGGGCAAGGTCCCCGCAAGTGAACTGGATTTTTCGGAGCCTCGCGAAGGTCGTGCGCCTACTGCCCTGGAGCATTTTGCGGCAGTGGTCAAGGAAATTCCTGCGATTACGCATAATTACATCCGCAGCCATGAATACAATGTCTGGTTCACGGTTATTGCTGAAAACGAAGCTGCGGTGCTTGCGTTTGTGCGCAAGTTGGAAGCGTCCACAGAGCTTCATGATGTGCATTGCTTATCGGCGAAGCGCATGTTCAAAATCAACACAGTGATGAAATCGGACGAGAGAGGGGATGAAGTAGACAATCAATCTTCCTCAGCGGTGCCGGAGGCTCAAAAGAGATTCCGGCTCGGAGGCTGGGATGACATTGATGATTGTATGCAGACCGATGCGAACGCGATGTCTCGCACAGAAACGCAGGACGCTGAAGTACGTTCATCGACATGCGCACAACCTTCAGGTTCCGCGCATCTCCCGCAGCAATTCCATTTCTCGCCACAATCCTGTTTACTAAAAGTGTGCAAGACGAGGGATGCAGAAATGAGCTCGCTCATTTCTATATCCGAGTCAAAGCAACGGACGCCAAAGGCGTCAACCACCAACCACCAACCACTACCATCTGATTCCGACAAGCTCCGCATTCGTCTTTTGAGTGGCGATTTGCCGCATACGCTTACACCTTTTGAGGACATTTTCAAGACGATTCAGCAGTCGCAAATGTCCGAAAAATTTTCGTTTGAATCATTTCTTGATGCAATCCGTGATGACTTGGCGACTCGTCGCACGCGCCGCCTGGGCGCCATTCTACGACATCAGAATGCCGGTTTCGCCTACAATGCGATGGTGTGCTTTTTAGTATGCTGTAAGCAGTGTTTGGTAAACAGTGATAAGCTTGACGATGAATTTTCCTCAGAGGAAATGCTGGGGAAGCAAGCGAGATCCCGACTCGGAGGCCGGGATGACGTTGAAGGTTGTATGATGACTGATGCGAACGCGGAGTCTCGCACAGAAACGCAGGACGCTGATGCAAATTCATCGATGTCCGCTCAATTCCCAAATCCCGCGCATCTCCCGTCACAATCGCATCTCCCGTCACAATCCTGTTTATCAAAAGTGTGCAAGACTAGTGATGCAGAAATGTGCTCGCTCATTTCTATATCCGAGTCGAAGCAACGGACGCCAAAGACGTCAACCACCAACCACCAACCACTTGTAGACAGTAGACAGTGGTTAGTAAACAGTAAAAATGCAGGCGCTACGCGCGATGACGGTTCCTCGTCAAGTATGTTGGAGGCGCAAACAAGATCCCAGCAGCAATCGCCGCAGAATATCGATGCTGCTGGTGCAATTCTTGCCGTCAATCCGCACGTTTCGCATTGCTACGAACGCGAACCCTTTGAAAATTTTCCTTACAACATTTATGCAATGTTCCATGCAGAATCCGCGGAACAACTTGATCAGTTCATTTCTAATGCCGTTCGAGACCTCAGCTTTCCGCCATACGTTGTTCTGCATTCTGTAAAGGAACTCAAAAAGACAAGCTACAAATTCTTCGAAATGTAGCCGTAAAAAGCCTATTCCTCTGCGAAAATATTTTTGATATAGCTGTAGACTTTGTTGTACTTTGTCTTGAAAAACTCCTGTACCTTGTCAAATTTCTTGACATGCAAGCCGAGGAGACGTTTTTTTGAAAAGTAACCATATTCGCGTGAATCCGCGCAATGATTTGCTTTTTCGCAAATAAGGTAATAGCATTCATCTTCAACAACATATTTTTCTATACGTGAAGAATCTTCTGCATTGAAAATTTCTCGTTTGATGTGGATAGGCGCATTTCCCGGTTCTGTCTGGAAAATTTGTAATTCCACAAGGAAACGGTCCTGCCAGGGCATAAAATCTATTTCCTGCAAACTGACCTGGCGGTTGCCTAATTTTGTAGAACCAATTCTGTCAATTGAAATCTCACGAGTCCCTTGCCACAAGGTTGTCTTTACAAAAAATTTTTCATTTCGCTCATGCATCAGCGAAATCAAATAGTCCTGTTCAACATCATTCAGACTATCAAGAATCAGCGTATCACCTTGCTTTGGAATTCGAATGCTTCGTGTTTGGATAAAAGCGTCTTCGTTTCGCCACTTAAAATTCCTATGCGGAGTGTAGACCTTTCCGTTATCTGTAATCTTGATGGAATCGCCTGGAACGGCGAGAATTTTACGAACCACGGTTTCCCTGTTTCGCAACTCTCCCCAGACGATGTCACCATATTCGATCTTACCTAGACACTGTGGCAACTTACACATCCACAGGATACTTTGCTCCTTATACTTCGGAGCCATTGATGTATCAATAACTCGAACCGGTTCCAGAACGTAAAAGCGAATGGAGAATGTTGTCGCTAAAGTAAGCAATAACAAAACGACAAGCATAACGACGCGCCCCTTAGAGTTGCGTCGCTGAATCCTTTTGACTTTACGTTCCAAAGACGACATTAAAGTTAATCGCCGTTATTGTTGGAATCATCGGAGAGCGATAGAACTGCAAGGAACGCTTTCTGCGGCACTTCCACAGAGCCGATGCTCTTCATGCGCTTCTTGCCTTCCTTCTGCTTTTCGAGGAGCTTGCGCTTACGGGTGATGTCGCCACCGTAGCACTTGGCAAGCACATCCTTGCGGACGGCCTTCACGGTACTGCGGCTGATGATCTTTCCGCCAATAGCGCCCTGAATGGCAACGTCGAATTGCTGGCGCGGAATCAAGTCCTTCAGCTTCACGCAGATGGCGTTTGCATAAGTAGTCGCCTTGTCGCGATGGATAATCACGGAGAATGCGTCCACCGGATCGCCGTTCAAGAGGATGTCGAGCTTCACGAGGTTGTTTTGTCTGTATTCGCTCGGAGCGTAGTCGAGGCCTGCGTAGCCGCGGCTTACGGACTTTAAGCGATCGTAGAAGTCGAACATGATTTCGGCAAGCGGAAGGTCGTACTTGAGAATCACTTTTTGCTCGTCGATGTATTCCATCGTCTCGAATTCGCCACGCTTCTCGGTGCAGAGCGTCATGAGCGCTCCGACAAACTCCTTCGGCGTGAAAATCTGCGCCTTCACGTAAGGTTCTTCGATGTGATCGTAGCGGCTTGCATCGGGGAGTTTACTTGGGCTTTCGATTTTCACCATGGTGCCGTCGCTCATGTACACGTGGTATTCCACGTTCGGAACCGTCGTAATGATGTCCACGTTGAATTCGCGGTCCAAACGTTCCTGAACGATTTCCATGTGCAAGAGCCCGAGGAATCCTGTGCGGAAGCCGAAACCAAGAGCTTCGGATGTTTCCGGTTCCCATGTGAGGGCGGAATCGTTTAAGCGCAATTTTTCAAGAGCTTCGCGCAGGTTGCGGTAGTCTTCCGGATCGATGGGGTAGATACCCGAGTAAATCATCGGGAGAATATCCTTGTAGCCCGGAAGCGGTTCGTCGGCGGGCTTGGCGGCGTCAGTCAGCGTGTCGCCAATCTTCACGTCGCTAATCGTCTTCACGTTTGCAAGTACGTAGCCGACCATGCCTTCGGAAAGTTCCGGGCGCGGGTCGCGACGCATGCTGAATGTGCCGACTTCTGTCACCATGTATTCGGCGCCCGTCTTCATCATGCGGATTTTCATGCCCGCTTTCAAGGTGCCTTCCACAACGCGGATGTAGTTGATCACGCCGCGGTACGAATCGTACACAGAGTCGAAAATCAAGGCCTTTAAAGGCTTGCCGGAATCACCCTTGGGGGCAGGAATTTCATCAACAATTTTATCGAGCACCTGGCTCACGTTGAGGCCCGTCTTTGCAGAAATTCGCGGAATGGAATCCGGGTCGTAGCCGAGCAAATCGCCAACCAACTGGGCGTAATGGTCGGGCTGCGCGCCCGGCAGGTCCACCTTGTTGAGCACCGGAATGACAGTCAAATCGTTGTCAATTGCCAAGTAGAGGTTCGAAAGCGTCTGCGCTTCGATACCCTGGCTTGCGTCCACTACGAGAATGGCTCCTTCGCAAGCGGCCAAGGAACGGCTCACTTCGTAAGTAAAGTCCACATGCCCCGGGGTGTCGATCATGTTCAGGATGTATTCCTGTCCGTCCTTTTCGTACACCATGCGGATGGCATGCGCCTTGATGGTAATGCCCTTTTCACGTTCCAAATCCATGTCGTCCAGGAGCTGGTTCATCATTTCGTTTTTCGAAACGGTCTTGGTCAGTTCGATCATGCGGTCGGCAAGAGTGGATTTGCCGTGGTCAATGTGGGCGATAATGCTGAAGTTGCGGATATTGTTATTTTGTGGCATAGATTTATTTTTTGATTTGAACGACGCAAATATAGAAATCTTGCTCTACTTTCATAGCTTTTAAAAATAAAGCGTTCAAAAATATTCTATATTATGGATGAGTTTTTAATGTTCAAACATCAACATTGGAAGTATGATTTTGATAAAAAAAATCCTATTCTGTCTAGTTGTGCTTGGAGGCTTGTCCGGAGCCTTTGCTGAAGGAAAAGTTTTCAATAAGAACTACAAAGGTATTAAGCAAATTCTTGCTGAAATCGTCACTTACGAAGGAAAGATTATTGTTGAATTGAATTTCAAGGAAGCTCCGAATACTGTCGCAAATTTTGTGGAGCTTTCCAACAAGGGTTTCTATAATGGGCTTGTTTTTCATCGCGTTATTCCCGGTTTTATGATTCAGGGAGGGGATCCGAATGGTGATGGCACTGGCGGCCCCGATTATACCATAGATGATGAAATCAACAATTTAAAGCATGAAACAGGCGTCATCTCAATGGCCAACAGAGGTCCGAATACAAATGGCTCCCAGTTTTTCATTACGCAACTGCCGCAACCGCATCTTGATGGTAAGCATACAGTCTTTGGACGCGTACTTGAAGGACAGGATGTCGTCTGCCGAATTGATGCGTTCGAGCCCATTTTAAACATTAAAATCGTGGAAAAGAAATAATATGAGTTCTAAAAATGTAGCGTCAAAGGCAACCGCCAAGGCTGCCGCACCGGAAAAGAAAACTGCCAAGACCGCAGCAAAGGGCTCTACGGAACAGTCCAAAGTCAAGACTGTGAAAAAAACTGAAAAGAAAGCGGAACCTGAAAAGAAATCTGCTTCCAAGGAAACTGAAGTCAAGAAGGCTCCTGTCAAAGCTCCGACTGCCAAGACAAGTGTATCTCCGAAGGCTGAAGAAAGCAAGCCGAAAGTGGCTCCCGCCAAAACTTCGAAGGCGGCTCCAGCGGAAGCATCTCCAGAGAAAAAGGATGTTAAGAAGGTTCCTGCCAAGGAAGTCTCTGTAAAAGAGGAGTCTACAGCCAAAGCAGCCGGAGAGTCCTCTGCACCGAAAAAGTTTGAAGACAAGCCAGCTGCAGCACCAAAGAAGGCCGACGCTTCTGGAAAGAAATCCTCGACAATCATCAAGGGCGAAGCTCCTTCTTATTCCATCTTGCTTCCTGAAGGCAAGAAGCTTTGCAAATATGTGATGTTCTTCGAAATCGACGAACAAGAGGAAAGAGCGAACAAGAAGAAGGTTTCTTCTGAAATGAAGAATCTCGAAAAGAAACCGACATCGGCGGTCCGCCACAAAATTTCCCTTGCTGAAGAGACACAGGAAGAGCTCACAGAGCGCATTCTCAAGGAATTGGAAGAACAGAATCTCGCATTCACACGAGAAGCGGCAACGCAGATTTGTACTCGCTGCAACAAGAATCTCGTTTCTCCGGAATTCTGGGTCGATAAGCATCTCGGTTATTGCGAAGAATGCGCAGCCATTCTAAAGCTTGGGCAATCCAAGGAAGCTCGCAAGGTCGAATACCAGCTTGGCGCTATGGGCGGAGACTCCCTGAGCGAAGTTGATGACGAAGATTTCGGGGATGGTCCGGACGCAGCTGATTTGAGAGAAACCGAAGAGGAACTTGCGGAATTCGAAGATTAATTTGGACGAATTTCGTAGTTTATTTGAGTCGATATATTTGCAGGAACACCGGTTGAAACAGCCGGTGTTCTTGTTTGAGTAGGGGCGATAGAAATGGCTAGGCCCTTGCTTTTGCATCTTTTTCAATTTAAAAAAGAGCCTTAAAAAATGTATCGAGTATTTTTATTTATACAAAAAGGAACATCTTTACGATGTTCCTTTTTGCGTAATTTATTTGTGAGACTTTCGCTTACTTCGCAAGCATTTCTGTTGCTGCTGCGACAGCGAGCAAGTCTGCTTCCTGGAACGGCTTGCCAATCCACTGGAGACCGACCGGGAGTCCGCCAGCCGTTCCGCAAGGAACGCTCACGCCCGGAAGGCCGCTCAAGTTCAAGCTCACGGTATAGATGTCGGAGAGGTACACTGCCATCGGATCGGACTCGTTCATGCCGCACTTGAGCGGAAGGCCCGGCATCGTCGGGCTTGCGATGACGTCGCAGCTTTCGAAAGCCTTGTTGAAGTCGTCCGTGATGAGGCGGCGGACCTTCTGTGCCTGAACGTAGTAGGCGTCGTAGAAGCCTGCGCTGAGCACGTAGCTTCCGAGGAGGATGCGGCGCTGCACTTCCTTGCCGAACGCTTCGCTGCGGGACTTGGCGTAGAGGTCGAAGAGCTTCTTCGCTTCCTTGCTGCGGTAGCCGTAGCGAACGCCGTCGTAGCGGCTGAGGTTGCTGCTTGCTTCTGCTGTTGCGATGATGTAGTAGCTGGAAACGGCGTAGCTGATGTGCGGGAGGCTTACTTCCTTGAGGATTGCGCCTTCGGCTTCCATCTTCTTGAGCATGTTTTCAATAGCGGCCTTGCATTCCGCGTAGAGACCTTCGCCGAAGTATTCCTTCGGAACGCCGATGACCTTGCCCTTCACGCCGGCGTTGAGCTTTGCGCTGAAGTCTTCGGTCGGGCGAGTGCTCGTGGTATTGTCGTGCGGGTCGATTCCGCAAATCGCCTGGAGCAGCGTAGCGCAATCGGCAACTGTTGTACCGAACGGCCCAATCTGGTCAAGTGAACTTGCGTAGGCGAGGAGGCCGTAACGCGAAACACGACCATAAGTCGGCTTCAGACCGACGACACCTGTGCAGGCGGCCGGCTGACGGATGGATCCACCTGTATCAGAGCCGAGTGCGCAGGGGACAGTACCCGAAGCGACTGCGACAGCGGAACCGCCCGAGGAACCGCCCGGAACGCGGCTGGCATCCAGCGGGTTCACAACCGGACCATAGTAAGAACTTTCGCTACTGGAACCCATGGCAAATTCGTCCATGTTCGTCTTGCCGACGATGACAGCGCCCTGGGCTTCGAGCTTTTCAACGGCCGTTGCCGTGTAGGGGGCGACGAAGTTGTCGAGAATCTTGGAGGCGGCGGTGGTGCGTGTACCGACGAGACACATATTGTCCTTGACTGCAACGGGGATACCGTCAAGAGCTCCGAGCGTTTTGCCTTCGGCGCGGCGCTTGTCGCTTTCCTTCGCTTTTTCTAGTGCGCGTTCATTCAGCACCGAAATATAGGCGTTCAGGTTCTTGGTAGATTCAATTTTTTCGAGAGATGCGGTAACCAAAGCTTCGGCGGTGGCACTTCCATCGCAAAGTTTGGACTGTAGTTCTTGAATAGTCTGCATTATCTTTCTCCGGACCATTTCATTATGTAAATAGCAACACCCATGCCGATAAGGCTAACCAGGTTGAGCTTGATGCTAAAACCGAAAGCAAATCGGATGAGATTTAAATTGACAACGAACGGGTTCTTGAGCACGTCAAAAGAACCGAATGGAGGATTCGTTTTGTCGGGAAGCCCAAAGTTGAAGTCAAAATGTGAAACAAATACGTTGTGGACAATATTGTTGTATCCACCGGCATTCATCAGTTCGCCGAGTTCTCCGAACAGAGCACCAAGGCATTCACCGAGAATGCCCCCAGCAATCATTCCAAGCAAAATGAATAGTATCAATCGTGGAAAGAAGTTCTTTTGACTCATGGGCGCAAATATAGCATAAAAAGGCTTTCTTTGTTTTAGGAAAGGCTTCTATTTGATGCTCCAGTCGATAGGTTCTAGACCTTTACTTTTGAGGTACTCATTCGCCTTGCTGAAGTGTTTGCATCCGAAAAATCCGCGGTAGGCGGAGAGCGGACTCGGATGCGGAGCCGTAAGAATCAAGTGACCGCGATTCGGTGCCACGAGGACCTGCTTTTTGATGGCGAAACTTCCCCAGAGGAGGAACACGATGTTTTCGCGGACTTGCGAAAGTCGTTGTATGACAGTGTCCGTGAACTGCTGCCATCCAATTCCGGCGTGACTTGCAGCCATGTGCGCGCGCACCGTAAGAGACGCGTTCAAGAGCAGGATTCCCTGATGCGCCCAGCTTTCGAGATTCCCGTGCGGCGGCGGGTTGATGCCCAGGTCGTCGTGCAGTTCCTGGAAAATGTTCAAAAGCGATGGCGGCGGCTCAATGCCCATCGGCACCGAGAAGCAGAGTCCATGCGCCTGCCCCGGGTTGTGGTAGGGGTCCTGCCCGATGATGACTGCTTTTACTTTGTCTACGGGACAGTAGTCGAGAGCCGCAAAAATCTGCGGTCCCGGAGGATAGACGACATGCTTTTCGGCATGTTCCTGCAAGAGCTTCGCCTTGATTTGCTTAAAATACGGTTGCTCAAATTGATCGTTCAGAAGTTCAAGCCAGGAAGGTTCGAGTTTGACTGTCATAGAAAGCCTTGGTGTTAAATTCGTTCGGCGAGGATTGCCGTCTTTTCGCCCTTGACGCGTGTATAGAAGAGCGTCGCTTCGCGTTTGCCCTTCGGCTTTAGGCGCTTGATTTCTGCATCGGGGTCGAGTTTCACGCCACGCAACTTCAACGTGATTTTGCCTGCGTCGTGAAGCTTCAGCATGTTGCGGACTACAGCGGTCGCAATTTCGCATTGATCGATGATTTTAAATGTCGAAAATCCCGGGGAGGGGAGCGGCTTTTCGCTGGAGACGTAAGCGATGCCCTCGGAGATGAGATGCGCATCTGGCGAAATTGACTGTGCAACCATTCCGAACAGGTGGCTTCTCAAGAGCGTCGCCGTAGGTTCCGAGATGTAGTTCGAGACATCGCCCAGGGGAAGGTCCATGTAGCTTGCCGCGGTGCGGTAAGTCCTGTCGCATCCGTCGAGGCTGTCATTTTCTTCTAGCTTCTGCTGAATCTGCTCCTCGATTTCGTAGTTGCGTTCAGCGCGCGGGGCGCTCCATTCGGCTTGCGTTTCACCCGTCTTTGTGACCATCACGGCGCGTACCGTCGCCTTATGCTTCGCCAGTTCTCCGAAAAGCACCAGACATTCGCGGCAGTCGGCGTGGCCTCCGATGTAGATGATTTCTGTGTCGGAGGGAAGCTCGTTGATGGGGTAGCCCGGCGGAAGCTTCGCCATGCCTCCCTTGTAATGCTTCGAAATTTCGATGACCTCTTCTAGCGTCGGAGTCAAGTTGCGCAGGTCGCGCTGGTTCTCGCCTTCAAGCGCGCGACGAGCCGGGTCGATGGTGAAGTAGTCCGCTTTTGCGGCTTGTTTTGTTGCACCGACTGTCGCATCAATTGTTGCATCAGCGGTAGTTTCAGCCGTTGCATCAGCGGTAGTTTCAGCCTTTGCTTCTCCACAATCATTCAGCCTTGCGATTTCGCGGACGTCGCCAAGGATTGTGCGCTGGCTCTCGTCATTTTCGGCGTTCGTGTTTTCTCCCCGCATGACGCCGCTGTTGTAACGGTACATTTCAAGGCGATTTTCGTCCAAGTCCACTCCGATGACATTCAATTCCTTGGGCAAATAAAAGCTGTCGCCGCCCATGCCGCAGCAGAGGTCGTGTACCGATTTCCCCTTCGCCTCGTCGCCGGATGGCCAAAGCCCCGCTTTCCAGGAGCCGATGTCAAATGCCGTACTTTGTTCCAAGGCGAGCTTGTCGCACAATAAAAATTTCACTTCGCGCTTCTCTGCCTTCAGCGCAAATTTTTCACGGAACTTGGGAACGAGTGCGAGGTAATCCATGATGGATGCTCGATCTTCGTTGCTGAACTTTTTAGAGAGGTATGTGGAAAGCCGCAGGACATCCCATTTTTCGCTAATGGACTTGTTTGCTAAAAGATGGATTTCTTCAGAAGACAAAAGCTCTGCGTTGAACATGTCGAGGTAAACCTTTCTTTAAATAAAGACGTAACGACTTTGCGACGATAATATAAAAAAGTTCAACGCCCCAAAAAACTCTCAAAGAAGTTGATAGGGGAGGAAACCTTCTCGGAAATTGTTTTTCTATTTACTTTTACACAGATATTACACTTCTTTAGGAGCTTGATGATTTATTTTTGATGTGTTAACAATCTATACTGGGGCTTAGGGCATGGTGCATTACGTAAAGAAGAATTTCCTGAAATATTCATTTTTGGCATTGGGGGCGTTTGGGCTTGTTGCATGTGGCGATAGCGACAATCCGTCTTCCAATGAGGAATTATATTCTTCATCCGATTTTTTTGAACCAGGCTCCTTTTCAAGTTCTGCGGTAATTCCTGAATCATCGGTCGCGGGCATTTCCTCGGCGAATCTGCCGCAGGATTCTGCGAGCAGTTCGTCTGCGAGTTTGCCGAATCTTTCCTCTGCGGTGGATGAGCTTTCATCGGCTGCGATGCCGGTTTCTTCTGAAGAACAGCCGCAGTCGTCAGCGGCATCTCCTGAGAGTTCTTCGGCGGTCATGCAGCAAAGCTCTTCTGAGGCGATGTCTTCGGCAGCGAGTTCATCTTCTGAAGTAGCACCGGTTTCATCGGCAGAAGTGATTTCGTATGCGCATCTTGCCGGTGCCGATATTTCAAAGTTCCAGGAATACGAAAGCAGAGGTACAAAATTTATCGATACCGATGGCAAGGAAAAGGATATTTTTACGCTTCTCAAGGGGCACGGATTCAATGCGATTCGCCTGAAAACCTTTGTGAGCCCGAAGACGCAATATGGCTATGCGGCTAACGGCTGCGGTCAAGAAGCCGAAGCGTTTGGCGACAAGGAGCATGTGATTGCTTACGGAAAGCGCGTGAAGGCCGCCGGTCTCTACTTCTTGCTGGACATTCACTACAGCGACAACTGGGCCGATCCGGGCAAGCAGATTATTCCCGAACGCTGGCGCAATGTTCCCAATTCCGATGTGATGGCCGATTCAGTTTATGCTTACACGTTTGACTTGGTGAATGAACTGAAAAAGGCAGGCGCAAGGCCTGACATGGTGCAAATCGGAAACGAAATTACGAACGGATTGTTACGTGACCTGCCAACGTCAAATACGGACTGCTGGGGAAATGGCGTCAAGACGGCGAATGCTGCTGTCAGTGGAATCATGTCAAATGCGCAGGGCAAAGGCAACACCGGGAAATATCTGAAGGCTGGAGTTGCCGCTGTCAAGGCCGTTGACAAGGATATCAAAACCTCGTTCCATATTGAGAACATTGAAAAGACGAATACCGTCGATTGGTGGATGACAGAAATTTTCAAGACGCAGAAGATTTCCGCCGATGCGATGGGATTTTCTGCCTACACAGCCTACGACGACGGCACGCCGGATACTTGGAAAACGTTTTTCATGAATCTCAGCCGCACCTACACGAATCTTGAATTCTTCATCGCCGAATACAACGGTGGCGAAAAGGACAACTACTACAGCTACAACGGCTCCCGCGCCAAGACGCATCAAATCATGGGCGAGGTGCCGCGCGGCCTTGGCGAATTTTTCTGGGAACCGGGCGAGTCTGGCGAATGGGGCCCCGGCCTTTTTGACTGGGAAGGAAACAAGTTGAAGGCCAATCCACGTGCTTTTGAGGAATATAAATAAAATAAATGATTCGCATTTTAAGTTGGAATTGCAATGGCAGGTTTAGGGAAAAACTAAAACTCATCGAAAGGCTGAATTGTGATATTTTCGTGATTCAAGAATGTGAAAATCCTCAAAAATATGAATCTTCACATTATGGAAAATTTGCAAAAAATGGATTGTGGATTAGCGATAACGAGAGTAAAGGATTAGGAATATTTATATCAGAAAAACATAAAATTTCATCCTTAGATTGGCCATCGTATTGTTTAAGATGTTTTTTGCCCGTTTGTATTGATGAAACCTTTGATTTGGTTGGTGTTTGGACAAAAAAGCCCTACATTGAAGAATTTTTTGTTTATCAATCCATTAATTATGATAAAATAAACGAAGATTCAATCCTAATTGGAGATTTTAATAGTAATGCAATATGGGATAAATTGCATGGAGAAAGAAATCATACTGCGGTTGTAGATAAATTGTCAAAGAAAGGTCTTGTTTCCGCATACCATTATTTGTCAAATGAATGTTTTGGAGAAGAAAAAACAAAATCCTTTTATCTTTGGAAAAAAAAGAATAAGGG
The DNA here is from genome assembly GCA_045617325.1 of Fibrobacter sp. Classification (GTDB taxonomy): domain Bacteria; phylum Fibrobacterota; class Fibrobacteria; order Fibrobacterales; family Fibrobacteraceae; genus Fibrobacter. Next base: position 5,317 of record JAZLIJ010000190.1, on the reverse strand, counting down.
TTATCATATAGATTATTGTTTTGTATCCCCAAGACGTTTGAAATCTTTTAATTTTCTTGATGAAAGTTTTTTAAATTTTTCCGATCATATTCCATTTATTGTTGAAGTTCTTTGAGCATCCCCTTTTTCTTTTTGTGTGAAAAGGTATTTCTGCTCATTCGGAAGGAATTTTTTACTTAAAAAAGTGTAAATTATTTGCATGGAAAATTTCGATTTGAATGGCTGGACGATGTTCAGCAACCGGCACAATTCTGAGAATTACAACAGCCCCGATGGCAAATGGATGCTCAAACTTGGATTTCCTGGCTTTTGCTCGTCGCGCGAGGACCTGCTGCGTGAACAGGATATGTGCAAAAAGGTTTTTGCCCTTGGCGTTCCGACTCCGCAAGTGGGTGAAATCGTAGAAGTCGATGGAAGACTCGGTCTTGTCTACGAACGCATTGTCGGCAAAAAATCCATTTCAAAATGCGTCGGTCAGGATTTGCCGAACCTCGAACGCTACATGAAAATTTTTGCAGAAAGCTGCAAGAAGCTCCATGCAACGCAATGTGGCGAAAACGATTTTGAAAGCATCGAATTTTCAACAGCGAAAAAGTCGGCAGGCAGTTCCTGTCGAATAGTGTATTCAGAATAATTAGGCATTGTTTAATTCCTTTGTTTGTGGCCAATCGCCGACGCATCGGCTAGCCGTGATAATCAAAAGGCACGAGTTACGCCACTCGGCGCAACCCGCGTTAAACAATGTCCCAAATGTGGATTCGGCCAAGGCCGAAGTGATGGATTAAGTACATCCAGCTCCGTATTGAGGGTTCTTTTAGAATATAATTCCTCAACGACAAAATGCCAAACTAAAAAAGCTTTTTTACGGCTTTGAGGCACTTGCTGTAGTCGCCATCTGTCTGTTCGCGGTGCTTCTGTGTGCCGCCGCGCTCGACGCTCGCTACAATCTTGAATCCGGAGTAGCGGCAAATTTCCCGTAAAGCCTTGATGGCCCCGCGGGACTGGTTCATGAGGATGTTGAACGGCCAGGGCGTTGTGCAGGTGCTTAGCAGGATGCATTTTTTGCCTGGCATCAGGGGTTCCGGGAAGCGGTCGGTTTCGCGCATCATTCCGTAAACCATGCGGTCGAAGGCGAGCTTCAGCTGGCCGGGAATGTTTCCCCAGTAGCAGGGCGCCCCGATGATGACGGCGTCGGCGGATTTGATTTTTTCCAGGAGGCGGACGGAGTCGTCTTCCGAGAGGACGCACTTGCCCGTTTTGCGGCATGCCATGCAGCCAAGGCACGGCTTTATCGTGAGGTCGTTTGCACGGACCACATCGACTGTCGCACCGTTATTTGCCGCTTCTTCCCGCATGACTTCGAGCATCTGCGAGGTGAGTCCCGATTTTTTCGGGCTTCCGTTGATAATGAGAATGTTCATACCCGTTAAACACCGGAACGCGATGATTGTGTCACCGGCGCTTTATTTTTTGCATGTAGTTTGATTTTTCAGACCGTATTTTTCAATGTAGCCCTGTTTTTCGGTGTCGCCGAGGCTATTGAAATAGGCTTTCCATCCGGGGCAGAATTTGATATGGAAGCGCCACAATCGCCCGAGAAATGATTTCGGGTTGGCGTCGTACTTGGCGCGGAGCTTGCAATTGGCGCAAGGAAAATTCCTTTGTTCCATATTCAATCCTCCCAGTTACTTTTTATTTTCGCGGATGATTTCTTCCAAGATATCTACGGCGTTTGCGACCATGCGCGGGCAAAATTCCGTGAAGAGGTTGTTCTTTTTCGCGAACTCGATCCCTTCCATTGTGGAAATGTCGCATTTCAGCAAGTCGTTGCATAAGTACGATCCGCAGACCTTGGCAAAGCGGTTCATCATCAGGTCGGTTACTTTGTTTGCCATTTGACGGCTTTCCATATCGCCTTCCTCGTGCTGGCCGAAGAGCGCTCCGAGAACGAGGAGTGCCCCGGTGCAGGCTCCGCAGACTTCGCCCTTCCGCATGCCGCTTCCAAAGCAAGCCCCGAGTTTGAGCGCCTGTTCTTCCGTTATTCCGCATTCATCGGCAAATGCGGCAAGAACCGCCTGCGAACAATGAAATTTACGACTAAAGTAATCTAAAGCTTTTTCTTTATGAGTCATGTTTCACCAACTATTTTAAATTGTACTTTTCGCCACAAAAATAGTCTTTTAAACTTGATCTTGTCATGGATTTTTTTCTTTACTTGACTTTTTAGCGTAATTATGCTAAATTGTGAAATGAGTTCAAGGAGCTATCATGAGCAACATTAGACCCGTATCCGACTTGCGCAACAACTTTGCGGACATTTCTCGTCAAGTTCATGAATCCGATGAACCGGTCATTCTTACCAAAAATGGCTATGGGGATATGGTTGTCTTGAGTATGGAAGCCTTTGAAAATATGGCATTCCAGAGTGAAATTTTGGGCAAATTGCAAGAGGCGGAAGAACAGGCCCTCGCCAGTGAAAAACGTTATTCCACTAAAGAAATTCTGAAAGAAATCAAAGCTTTATTTTAGGCGTTTTTATGTACACAGTGGAATATTTGCCGCTCGCGCTTAACGATTTGAAAGAAATTGCAAAGTACATCGCCGAAAAATTAGGAAGTCCCAAGGTGGCCATAAACCTTGTAAAAGAAATTACAGAGGCGGTAGAGGCCGTTCGTGATTTTCCCTATTCTCAAAGTCTTTATACGCCAATAAAACCCTTGACGCATGAATACAGAAAGTTGGTCGTGAACAACTTTCTTGTATTCTATTGGGTTTCGGATTCCACACAAGTTATCACGGTAGCAAGAGTTCTCTGCAATCGGAGGAACTCAATTTGCTGTTTAAACGACAAACAAGCTGCAAAGAACTATCGTTAAGGTTTCACGCATTTTTTTTCGAAAGATGAAGCTTTTTTAGTTCTTCGATCATGGCTGGTCGATTCTTGTGGCGTTCCTGCCAAATATTTTGCAAATCATTTACCGCGGTCAACCCTCCGTTGTAAGTAAGGAGTGTTTTAGCTTCGCTTACAACTCGGTGGTATTCCCTGCGGGTTGTGGCGTTCATCATTTCGTTATCAAGATACTGTCGGAATAATTCTACGACTTGCGTTTCGTATTGGGGGCAAAGAGCTTTCCCGTACCAATCAAAAGCGTAAATCGTCAAGCCTGCTTTGGCTATGTCGCAAAAATCTTTGTATAGTTCGTCGGTTAATTGTTCTTCCTTAAAAATGTCCATACGCAGTTTGTGACTATTGACTGTCTTAAGAAAAGCGTCCCGTTCTTTAACCCAGTTTTCTTTGGAAATCATGGATTTGAATTCTTTGAACAGTTCCATGCTTTCTATGTCTCTGACAAGGTTCTTTACAACTTCAAGAAGTTTGTCGTTCTGCCTTGTCTTTGTGTAAAGTACCTTGAGTTTTTCCGCTATTTCTCTTTGGTAGATATGATTGTCTTTCTTTAAATCACTGAACTTGAGCAGAATTTTTTCAGCATCAGCGAATCTTCTGACTTTCATGTACAAGTCAAAGAGTTTGAATGTTGGCTCTTGCATCGTTCTGTAGTTCATCAGAAATACTTCTATGTCAGAAAAATTTGTATGCAATTTTTCCATGACGTCCGCTTTTTGTGCGGCCCATTTCGCGATATTGAATTCTCTTGAATAGGATTGTTCTGTACTTTCTTCAGCATCTTTTATTAGTTTGTCATAGAATTTGAGTTTTGCTTTCAAGTTTTTCTCGTCATTAAAACTTGCGCAGTAAATGTCTTCAAGATTATCTTCCATCATCCACATGTTTTTGCTATACATGTGTTGTTCAATCCATTTTCGAATTTCTGTTTGATTTTCTGTATTTGCATTGGCGATGTGGCTATGCCAAATGTTGGAGAGAAGTTCACACAGATAGGTCATGGATCCGTTGGAATCGTCAATCTGTAAATTGCCAAATTTTTTTGTGAAGTGGGTAATGGATTCCATTGCGGAACTGTCGTTGGAAAAGCTTGAATTCTCGAAAAGATTGCCCAGGAAATCAGCCATTTCGCGTTCAAAGCCGTAACTTGCACGATAGTCTATGAAACCATGATCTGAATGATTCTTGATGATATCGTCAAACTGTTTGATGAAGGTGTTTTTCTTTTTGTTATTTGCGGGTTCTGCAAATCTCGCCACCAGCGCTGTCAAAAATTTTGTGTGGTTTTCTGCGTAGGTGGCGACGAAGTCGATAAGTTCGTTCTGTGGTATTTTGGAAACAAAATCTTTCATTTTTTTCTAGATGAATTTAAAATATTTTCAATGATTCATTGTACATTATTCGCCTCAAAACAGGTCCAGCGAACTGTCCAAATAAATTTCTTCGCGGACTTTGAGCTGGTATTCGGGCTTTGTCATGTAGTAGAGCAGAAATTCCAGGATGACGGCGCTGCCGAGGCTTCGGCCTTCGATTTTGAAGTGCGAAAATCCGGCGGGTGCGTACACGTTCTGGATGTCGTCGATTCCGATGAAGCCGGGGTTTTTCATGGAGTCGGAGAAGCGGTAGCCGCGTTTGGCCGTGGGGGAGGCGCATACGTGATCTTCGCAAGGTTCGCCGAGGCTTTTGCGGCTCACGTTCTCGTAGCATTTTTTGCGTGCGCGGCAAGTGAATGAACAGCTTTCGTTGCACAGAAATTCAACTTTCTGTTTTTGCGCAGGCGTGAGCGCGTCCAGTTTTGCGAATTCCTTGTTCAAGCGAAAATCGGGAACCACGAAACGAAAATCTTCGCGGTCGAGTTCTGCTTTAAGTTGCTCGAAATCCGTCAGCACCTTCGTTGTGGAAGAGACGAAGTAGAATTCGGGATAATTCGCCTTGAGGTAATCCAGCAGCAAGTCGGAATGAACGATGATGCCGTTTTGGACCGCGACGCTTGTGTCGTTTTGCGCTGCATAATTTTGAACGTCGCGGATTTTCTCTGCGACGCATTCAAACTGCCTGCACAGTGAATTGCATAATTTGTCCGAAAGATGTTCTTCTCGCAGCAGCGAATTGCTGAACGTAAGCCTCGCAGAAATCCCAAATTCCTTTAAAAGCGCTGCCACTTTTTCGGGCGGTTCCTCGCCAAACCCCCCGCGGCCACCGCCCCAGATGCAGTCCTTCGGGGCGCCATAAATAGAGCCGATTTCGCACCAGTCGTAAAAGTATTCCCGATGCTCGCGAAAAAGCGCGAGGATCGCCTTGTACAAATCGTAGAACTCGAATAAGCCTGGCAGGTGGTAGAAGATTTTCATACAGAGGTAAATGTATAAAATTACAAATCTTTAACAAAATTCCAGAATACTTATGGCAGCG
>JAZLIJ010000189.1:0-54731 GCA_045617325.1 Fibrobacter sp. | reverse complement strand
AAGGAGTTGAGCTCTTACATTGTCTTCCTAAGACCGCTTGGCCTCCGACTCCTTTCGCTAACCCCCACAAGGCCGCCGACAAGGTCTGTACCGCTCACGGAGCCCGCGTTGTAGCTGTTCGTGATACTCAATGTGACGTTTTCTCCATAGACATACCCCACAAGGCCGCCGACAAAGCTGCCTGTACCGTTCACGGAGCCCGCGTTGTAGCTGTGCGTGATGCTCAATGTACTTTCGCTATACCCCACAAGGCCGCCGACAAGGTCTGTACCGCTCACGGAGCCCGCGTTGTAGCTGTTCGTGATACTCAATGTGACGTTTTCTCCATAGGCATACCCCACAAGGCCGCCGACATCGTAACTACCGCTCACGGAGCCCGCGTTGTAGCTGTTCGTGATAGTCATTTCACCATCGGCAAACCCCACAAGGCCGCCGACATAGTAACCTCCTTTAAAATAGGAATCCACAATGCCCAGATTGCGGATGGACACATCACCATCCACGGAACCAAACAAACCCATAGGAGAATAATCGTCCTCAGACTCACTACGATAATACAGACCGCCAATCGTATGCCCTGCGCCATCAAGTACGACCGTCCTGGACGAACCTGCATTCATCGGAGTCCACTGCGTAAACCCAGTTCCGTCGCCATTCAAGGAACCGTCGGCCTTGATTACAGATTCCCCTTCACCGCAGGCATTCAGGCAAATGTCCTTGGTCAATCTTCCGCAAATGTTACCAGCAGAGGTTGAGTTCACGCAATCAGCAAAGCCATAAAACGCCTGGGCAGAAGCAATCTCATAGCAACCATCCTCGGAGGCGGAAATCCACTGGGCATAGAATACCTTATCCCCCTTGTCAGTCGAGCGTATGGACGTCACCATATCCTTTGAAGATTCCGAAACCGGTTTCGTGGACCAGCCGCCAAAAATCAAATTTCCGCGTACGGGCGGTAAAGGCAGCACAAAGCTTTCGCCATCAACATAGCTCACCGGGTACGGGAATTCAAGAGCTTCGTCATCCCACACCATCAATGCAAGCTTATTGATTTTCACTTCCGGAATGTCACCGCTGAAGTTAGGGTAATCCGGCCCCTGTCTCCATATAGTGCCATCGAGCTCATAGGTATCACTTCCACCAAGAGAAAAGATATTGACTTTATCAGAACTATTGTACAATAGGGATGCGACAATTCCATTCTTAAACTGTTCAAGAGGCTTGCCTACGGCAAAATCAATTTCACCAGTTCCAACAAAGAAACAGTTAAAATTGGAGCCATGAATAAAATACCCAACAATAGGGCCATCAACATAGTTATTCCCGAATGCCTCCACAGTTCCCACGTTAAAAACGTTAGCGGCATTAAAAAAAACATAGGCACTTCCAACAATGCCTCCTATATAGGACGATTGCACCGAATTAGATTTAGAGAGACCATTCAAACGTCCCGCATTGTAACTGTTATAAACAGCTAAGCTATAACCACCGTCAATAGTACTATTAACCGTCCCAACTAAGCCACCGATATTATAGGTTAATCCCTCCCCATTTATGGTTCCTTCGTTATAGCTGTTCACAATAGAGACCGGACCATTTGCAACAGCGACAAGGCTACCCATATATGCAAATCCTGTCGCCTCCAAGTGCAAATACGAGTCCTCGATGCCCAAATTGCTGATGAATACACCACCGTTCACCATGCCAAACAAACCTACCGCAGCATCCGTAGCCACTGAATCGATATACATGCCGCGAATCTTAAAGCCTGCGCCATCGAATTCCACCTGCACGCCGTCCGCAACATCCATCGGGATCCACTGCGTAAACCCAGTTCCGTCGCCATTCAAGGAACCGTCGGCCTTGATTACAGATTCCCCTTCACCGCAGGCATTCAGGCAAATATCTTTAGTCAGCTCAGCCTTGATAGTGCCTTCCTCCGTACTTTCGTTCACGATTTCCGCGAACTTGTAAAGGTCGCCACAGGTGCCAATTTTGTAAACACCGGCTACGTCTTGGGAGAGTTCCCCTGGCATGGTGCAGGGGTCATCGGCGAACGAGAAACCCGCCATCAAGGAGACGGAAACGAGCGTTGACAGGAAAAGTTTCTTTAGCATAAGATTTCCCTAAAAAAGAGTAAAGAACACACCTTAAATTATAAAAATAAATTATAATCAAAACTTGATTCAGCCTCAAGAGAACAAATATCTACAAAAAGAATATTATTATACTTCAAATATGATTCATCAAAAAAAATTCCATCGCGTTTTCACGATGGAATAAATTTTCTACTTGGTAGCGTCACCTAAGCCAAAATCCGAATCATCCATACCATAAAGACGGATATCATCCAACCAGATTTCCAGTTCTTCATCGACAACCATGCCGTAAGAGGAGCCGTTACTGAATTGAAGATTGCGAATATCGTTATTGTGATCAGCCCATTCCGCACCAAGTGATTCCAATTCCGACCAGGGGCTCGCCACCCAATGATCAAACCAAATCACATATTGCTTCCACTCCGGCGTCAGTTCAATTTCCGTACCATAGGCGCCCCAGTTTTCCTTGCAACATGTATCAGCAAAATCTGTCACCCACGAAACCTTGAACTCGCCCGAACCCTTCGCCCAGAACGTCAACGCCTTCAAGTTCGCCATGTTGGCGCGTTTCTCTCCGTTGTAAAATCCTGTTCCAAAGCCTGCCCACGGGTAACCATCGCCGAGAAGGTGAAGCTTGAAATACAAGCCGTTGCCCTCATGTCCATCCTTCGTGATAAGCTTCTGGAAATTCGTTCCAGTATATCCCTTCGTCGTATCACGCAGCATGTCGCTCGTAATCAGCGTGTCACCATCAGCCAACGTAATGGTGCTAGTGTTGATGCTATAAGCGTACCAGCGACCGGCGGCACTGTCCACGGGCTTTCCTTCCGCAGCAGTCATCCTGGCAGAAAGCGCAGTCACATTGACATTGTCGCCCTCGTTATGGTCAAAGTCATCCAGCAGAACATATTTCAACGTATCGAGATTCGGATAGACCAACCCGTCAAATGTCATGGCCGGATGCAAAAGAGCACGCATCAAGGGAGCGTTCCACTCACCCGATTCCTCATCATAAATGCCGAAGCCGCTGCAGAATTCCCAGTAAGCCCAGCCAAATCCCATCTTCTTGGAAAGATCGGTCATGAAAGTCGTCCAAGTTTCCCTCGATACGCTGTCAGCAGCGCTGAATGCGCCGAATTCACCCAGATAAACAGGCATATCATGCGCATCCGCCCATGTTTTCACGCCTTCAAAAGCATTCTTGATGGCGCGCATTTCACTAAGTGTCGCCGTCCATTCCTTGCCTGTCGGATACTGAGGATATACAAAGTCGGCCCCTTGATGCGTAAACGCAAACGGTTCATAGTAATGGAATGTGAGAATCAGGTTGCGAGAATCCGACGGAAGTTTCAAGAGCGATGTCGCACTTGCGTTATTGTAGTTATGCGTCCCCACCATCACAACACGCTGCGGGTCCGCCGCGCGCACGACATTCACGATGGAATCCACAAGGACATTCCACTTTGCCGAGGTGAGCTTTCCGCGAGGTTCGTTCAACGTCTCGACGACGAGGGAATCCGCAGGATACTTCACCACTTCCACCATCATCTGACGATAGACATCCAAAAGGCAGGGGATTTCCACATCCGGGTTGGAATCATAAATGCTATTCCAATGATGCGCATTCAGGACGACAACCATGCCATTCTTGATAGCCAAATCTACAGCCCAGAAGACCTGTTTCATCCATTCCGCATCCACGGCGCAACCCGTTTCCGTGGGAGTCACATGTTCTTCCCAACTGACTGGGATTCGCATATTGTTAAAACCAGAGTCACTCAGCACCTTAAAATGCTCCGGGACAATCGTCTCGCTCCAGCTGCTATGGAACTGTGTTTCGTCGAACCCGGCAAAGCCGTCATTTTCAGCTTCAAAAACGTTACCGAGGTTGATGCCCGCGCCCATGTTCGCCACAATCCGCTTCGCAAGGCCAACATCCACCGAGACATTCGCCGAGGTCGTCGATGTTTCGGGAGACTCCACCGGAGGTGTCACCAGCGTATCCTGCGACACACTTTGCGACGGTGCGACAGGAACCGGTTCCGGGCTGGAATCATCCGAGCAAGCCACCATGGTAATCGCTGCGCAACAAGCAATCGACCATCCCAATTTTTTCATAAGCTTCATGCAAATACCTCTTAGTTTGTTTTCGCCACAAAAATATTTTTTGAAGACGCAAAAAATCCTTTAAAAAGAGGCAATCTTGTTTTCTTGTGAAAACAAAAAAAGTCCTGCACATCGTGCAAGACTTTTTATACCCCCAAGCGGACTCGAACCGCTGTTGCGGGAATGAGAATCCCGAGTCCTAGGCCACTAGACGATAGGGGCAAGAGCGCGGCTTATTATAGCAAAATCATGCTTCGCTGTCAACAACTTTTAATGAAAAAAATCGTTGAAAATGAGCCGCGTTTGCAATTAGTCTCTGTAGAACAGGTCAAGGTTGTTTTCAACAATCGTTCCGCTTTCAACATTGGAAATAAACTCGTTGAAAGCAGTCATGTTGCCAAAGCGAGATGCATTGGAAACATCGTCCTTGATATCGGCTTCGACCTTTTCCTTTTCAGGAGACTTCTTGGAAATCACCTTGACCATGACGGCACCCATGTCGGTTGCAATCGGAGAAGTCCATTCCCCGACCTTCGCATTGCCAAGCACCTTGGCGACCTGCGGGTTGCCGTAGCCAAAGCCCGGCACAAAGCCGTCCACGGAGGACTTCTTGTTTTCGAGATTGATTTTTTCGACCTTGGCAGAAGCAGCGGCAGCCGAATCAAGGTCAGCCCATTCCTTCACCTTGGAAGCAACAGAGTTCAGGTAAATTTCAGCAGCCTTTGCAGACTTTTCCTTCAGCAACGTAGACTTGATGTCGCCAATGTACATATCCAAGCTACGGTCACCGGCCTTGTGCTCACCAACCTTGTTCGCAAGCACAACCCACTTGTTGTTCTTCAAGACCGGAGAGACAATGCTAGCTTCATCAGGAAGATTCTTGTTCGGCCAAGCATAAGTGGCAAGACCCTTCACATAACCGAGAGCGCTAATATTTTCATTGCGGCTAACCCATTCAGAAGTAGTTACTTCAAGATTGCGAGCCTTGGCAGATTCTTCAAAAGACTTGCCAGCATCCGCTTCGAGCTTGATGCCATTGAGAATCTTTTCAAGACTATCAATTGTATTGGAAGATGCAGTCACGGCAAGAAGAATGTGACCAACCTTGACCAACGGAGCGCCGGTAGAATCCTTGGACTTGCCGTAGCTCTTGATGATGTGGTAGCCATACTGAGAACGAACCGGTTCAGAAATTTTGCCGGAATCAAGTGCGAATGCGGCATCTTCAAACGGCTTCACATAACGTCCCTTGCCGACGAAATCATCGCTCAAAAGGCCACCCTTTTCAGCACTACCCGGATCTTCAGAGGAAATACGGGCGAGGTCTTCAAAAGTCGTCGTAGCGGAGGAATCCACCAACTGATAATAAAGCGTCATCGCATATTCGCGCACAGCGGCATCGTCACCGGCAGTAGCCTCGACTGGAATCTTTACATACTGGAACTTGGCGGCATCCTTTTCTACAAAGAAGCTGTCCAAGTGAGCATTGTAGTAACCAGCAGCCATGACACTGTCAACAGCGTTGTCATCAACCTTGAACTCAGAAGAAGGCGCGACAGCCACCTGCAGTTCGTAGTCGGTCAGGCGACGTTCCACATTCCAAAGGGCTTCGAGAGAAGTCGGATGCACAGAAGCGCCGACCAGCGTTTGCAGTTGGCGGGCCGGAATGTTGTTGTTCTTCATTTCTTCTTCAAGCTGAAGCATCGTGCTCCACTGATAAGCTTCCGGAGTTTCAATCCAGGCATCATAGACAGCCTTGTCGAACGTGGAATCCACAAGGAACTTCGGGAGAGAAGCGATGTAAGCCTGGGAGCGCTGCATCAAGTCCTCCTGAGAGGTTGCCTGCTGCTGAATGCTATAGAGGCGGGCCTGCGCTTCCTGCACCAAACGACCGCGAACGGCATCCGGATTGCGTTTGAACTCGTTCTTGAGTTCGGCAACCGAAGCCCTCAGTTCGGCCTTTTCGAACATTTCGCCAAAGAGAATCTGGCGAACGAAGCCATTGAGCACCTGGGAACGAAGCTGCGTATACTGGTCATCTTCGAGATGCTGTCCCTGGAACTGATTCTGGACAATCATCTTGACACGATTGTCAAATTCAGTATAACTCACTTTTTTGTCATTTACGACGCACACGGGGTAACTGTGTCCCTGGTTCGGCACACGGTCCATGGCCAAAAGACCGACTGCGATACCGGCAGCGAAGATTACAATAACCCACTTGGCTTTTTCATTGATCCACGTTAACATAGAGACAACTCCATTAAAATTTGTCGCGGTCAAATGTAGTAAAAAAAAACATTTCATTTTATTTTGCAGCAAACATAGTGCCGAAATGCCCTAATTTTTCTATTTATAGGGCAACAATTTGCAACATCTCCCACCGGAGTTTATCATGTACGATATTTTGGTCCTGGGTGCCGGAATTTCCGGATTAAGTGCAGCGCTTCACGCCGCAGAAAAAGGTTTCTCCGTAGTCATCCTGACAAAAGGGGCTAAGCCGGACGGTTCTTCCAACTATGCCCAGGGCGGCATCGCCACCGTCACCGAAAAGACGGACAAGTTTGAATTTCACATCGCAGATACCCTAGAAGCAGGCGCCGGCCTCTGCAAAAAAGAACCGGTGAACATTCTCACCAAGAGCGGTCCTGCAACCATCCAGCAGCTAGTCAAGTGGGGCGTAGAGTTTACACCATCCCCTACAAACAAGTCGGAATTCGATTTGCATCTCGAAGGAGGCCACAGTCACCACCGCATTCTCCACGCCGCAGACCTCACCGGCAAGGAAATCATGCGAGCGCTTTTGTGCGAACTCCACAAGCAAAAAAACATAGACTACCTCGAAAACTGCTACATCAAGGACCTCATCTGCGAAGGCGAAGGCAAGAACAAGCGCTGCATCGGCGCAAAAATCATCCACCAGAAATCCGGTGAAGTCGAAAGCATCTTCGCAAAGGCAACCATTCTCTCGACAGGTGGCGCAGGACGCATCTGGCAGTACACCGTATGCCCGCCCGACAGCTGCGGAGACGGCATGGCGATTGCGGCACGCGCAGGAGCCGCCCTGCAAGACATCGAGTTCATGCAGTTCCACCCGACAAGCTTGTATGCGCCACAGCTCAAGAAGCCGTTCCTCATTTCCGAAGCGGTCCGCGGCTTTGGCGGCATCCTCAAAAACGACAAGGGCGAGGAATTCATGAACCAGGTGCATCCGTTGCACTCCCTCGCCCCACGCGACATCGTCGCCCGCGCCATCCACAGCGAGATGCAGCGTCTCGGCAAGCCGAACATGTTCATCGACCTCTCCGGCCACACGCCTAAAGACATCAAGAGCCACTTCCCGCATATTTACGCCAAATGCCTCGACGCAGGAATCGACATCACCAAGGAATGGATTCCAGTTGTCCCGGCGGCGCACTACATGTGCGGAGGCGTTCTCGTAGACACCTGGTCGCGCACCGAAATCAAGGCGCTGTATGCCTGTGGCGAAGTCGCAGCGACAGGCGTCCACGGCGCAAACCGTCTCGCCTCCAACTCCCTTCTCGAAAGCGTCGTTTTCGCTCTCCGCGCCGTCGATGACATCGAAAAAAGCGGACTTCTGAAGGACGAATTCGCGGAAACCAAGCCTTCCAAGGAAACGGTCAGCTTTACTAAAGCCGCCTACTGGAAAAAACGCAAGAAGATGCTTCAGGACATGATGTGGACACATTGCAGCATCATACGCACCGTCGCAGGCCTAAACCAGGGACTCAAAGTCATCGAGAGTCTTGAAGCGGACCTCAACGCGGCCATCAAGAACAAGGAAACGGAAAACATCCACTTCCTGGAATTCCAAAATGCCCTGCAAGTCTCCAAGATGATTCTCATCGCAGCGCTCCGTCGCAAGGAATCCCGCGGCCTCCACTACATCCTCGACTACCCCAATCAGGACCCCAAGACGAAGCATCAAAGCATCTACTTGACCGACAAGAAATAGTTACAGGACTACCGCGAAGCCTCGCAATCCAATGCGGACCGCGCATCAAAATGTCAAAGTACGGATAAAAACAGGAAAACATCCGCTTTTATCCGTACTTTTTTCAATTTACGCAAAGGCATCGCCATGCAAAACACGCACTTTACGCAAAAGATACGGACAAATTAAACAAAAACAGCGTTTTTTATCCGTACTCTAGGCCAAATCGAGATCCAATTTGACACACGTCTCCATCGCGACGCAACAAATGACATTCTCTCAACGATATTCCGCCATCTTTTTCAGATAATTTTTCGTCCATGGTCTTTTGACATTATACTTCAGCCAAGCACCCATACCCTTGAAACCCTCTCCACCGCAAACAAGCACCAACGGAACTACAAAACAGAGCTAAATGTTTTAACAGCAAGCAGATAGACACAAACTCCAAGGCACCACAGGACAACTCTCCTAAGATATTACTATAATTAGCGCTATGTCTGAAGAACATGCATCAGCAAAAAAATCCGCATCAAGCAACCGCAAAGTAGAAGCATTACCATCAAAAGTCGGCGGTTACAAACCCATCCAAGCCCTGAACAGCGGGGCCATGGGCAATTTGTGGATTTGCCGCGATCCGTCACTAGACAGAATGGTCGTCGCCAAGCGCCTCCATCCTCACCTCAATTCCAACGAAACTTTCGTCAAAAGATTCCTTCAAGAAGGAAGCATCCTTGCCCACTTGAACCATCCGAACATCGTCCAGCCCTACGGGCTCTGGAAAGACAGCGACGGGAACCTCACCATGTCGATAGAATACGTCAATGGATCAAGTCTCAAGGAACTACTAGCGAAAAACGCCCAACCTCCTGTTTGGGTCGTCATGACCATCCTCTACGAAATTCTCATCACATTGAGCCACGCACACAGGAACGGAGTCATTCACAGGGATTTGAAGCCCGCAAACCTGATGATAGACAAGGATGGTCGCGTCCGTCTCCTGGATTTTGGCATCGCCCACACCGACGAGCCGCTGAAAGACGGCGAAGAACTTACAGAGACCGGTTGCATCATGGGAACAGCCGCCTACATGAGTCCAGAACAAATTACAGGACAAAAGAGCAACTACTCGACAGACCTATTCAGCCTAGGCGTTATCGCAAGCGAAATGCTCATCGGCGAGAATCTCTTCCGCGGCTCGAACTTTGAAGAAACCCGCGAAAACATCCTCAAGATGAAATTCACCCCTGAGGTATTCCCCAAGGACGTGCCCATGGAGCTCCGCACCCTCGTGTTGCGACTCCTGCAAAAAAAGAGCAGCAAACGCCCCTCTTCAGCTTGCGACGTCGCAAACGAAGTCTCCGTGATGATGGAAACTTTCCCTCGAGACATGTCGCCGTACATAGCCGACTGGGCCGATGCCGTAAAACACGACCAGCCGCTCGATTCGCTCATGGAACCAACCATGCCCAAGAGCAAGTTCGGGTTCCGCATGGGCTTCATCCTCGGCATGCTGTTCGTCGGAATTCTTGTAGCCGTCATATCGGCAAGCGTCATGCATTCCGCAATGTAACGGAGTCCTGAATGAACTGGATTGACATCATCAGCCTAACGCTTGCGCTCCTTTTCGGAATCGTCGGACTCTGGCGAGGACTGTTAGTCAGCGTATTCAGACTTTGCGCATGGATAGCGGCCATCTTCGGCGCCATCTTCGCACAGGACATCATCGGTTCATTCATTGCAACCAACATGGCGCTTGGTTCCTTTGCAGTCAAGCTAGTCTGTATGAGTGTCGGATTTCTCGTTCCCTTCCTGACAGTCACATTCATAGGCCATATCGTCAATCGCTTCGTCACAAGTACAATTCTCAGCAAGGCGAACCGTCTCCTCGGCGGACTTTTCGGATTCATGAAGGGCGTCATTATCTGCGGTGTTCTCCTCGCCATTATTCACATCATTCCCGCAAGCGGCGACTTCAAAACGCTACGGAACAGCGCCGTAGCATACGCAGGATTCAAGTATTGCCTAGAATCAATGGGATATTCCTCAAACGAAATTGACCTGCGAAACGTCGCCGAGAAAAAGGCAAGTCAGCTCACAAACGCCATCACAGGCAAGGCTGTCGAGAAGGCGAAAGAAACCGCCATTCAAGTTGCCGATTCTGCAAAAAAAGCCGTCCAGGAAGCAACCCTCGAAACAATCAAAAGCGCTACCGAAAACGATTCCGCAAAGACGACTGTCGCAAGCACATCCGCTTCGACAAACAACACGAACAACTTAAAAAGTAGCGCCGTCCAGGAAGGGCAAGCCTCCAAAGTCAAGGCTCAAAGCAAGTCACCCAGTTCAAAAGAATCAAAGACGACTAAGTAAACTTCGAGAACACTCCCGAGCGTCTTTCAGGATTTCCTCTTCACCATCCACATGGCGATGGCGCATCACGAACCGTCCATCACACATCACCGAATCAATCGCAGAGGAATCCGCCGCATAGACCCAGTTGCTCACGACGTTATAACACGGCACCATGCGTTCATTGTTCAAATTGACAAGGACGCAATCGGCAAGCTTTCCTTCGGCAATTTCACCGCCATCGACTCCATAAGCACGCGCCACATTGACTGTCGCCATTTTCAAAGCCTCCGCCGCAGGTAAAGTCTCCGCACCCCCAGTTACCTTCGCCAAAAGAGCCGCGTATTTCACCTCTTCCAACATATCCAGGTTATTATTGGACGATGCACCGTCAGTACCCAAGGCAAGTTTCATGTCATCGTCAAGCATCGCAGCAATTGGCGGAATTCCACTATTCAGTTTCAAGTTGGAGCATGGATTAAGCACAGCCGTAGCCCCAGCCGCGGTGAACTTTTTCCTATCACTTTCCGAAAAATGTACACAATGCGCCCCGACAAGGAGGCTATTCAATCCGCCATACCGCTCCAGCAATTCCAGCGGATTGCACCCATGTTCCCTTTTACAATTTTCCACTTCCTTCTGCGTTTCGCACAAATGAATATGCAGTCTGTAATTTTCCGACTTCGACAAATCAATGCAGCGCTTCATCGATTTTTCACTTGCCGTATAAACAGAATGAATCATCGCAGCAAGCATCACCCGCTCTGATTCCATCGTGTGATTCTCCAGAAATTCAAAATTTTTTTCAAGAGTTGCAGGAGCCGTGAGCATATCCGAAATCGTCACCCCGATAGTCGCGCGAACTCCCATTTCCTCCACAGCCCTTATCGTCTGCTCGCGTCGAAAGTACATATCAGCAAAAAAAACGGTCCCCGACTTTATCATTTCAAGAATCGCCAACCGGCATCCGACAGCAATATCGCGTTCAGTCAGTTTTGATTCCAAGGGCCAAATACACTGCGTAAGCCACCTGTTCAAATCCATATCATCTGCAAAACCACGCATAAGAACCATCGCCGCATGCGTATGCCCATTATAAAAGGCAGGCATAATCGCCAAGTTAGAGCAGTCGATAATCTCCGCATTTTCAAAATCACTCCTATCGAGAGAGGCGTGGACCTTGGAAAAAAAACGTCCTTTAACAAGAATATCCCTCTTTTTTCCTTCAAATAAAACAGATTTTAAAACGATTTTATTCATAGACGGAAAAAATAATATATAATAAAGCCATGGAAGAGAGAAATTTAGAAACATTGCCCATCACAAGGGCCGAATTCACGGAACTGGAAATTTTCAAGAACGTGACCTTTGAATGTCTGGCAGGCTATCTGCTTAGCTGTAAAACCATCGATGCGGAAGAGGGAACGCTCCTTATCGATCCCGACAATCCACAACGAAGGCTTATCATTGTCGTAAACGGCTCCCTAGATGTCCGTGCCGAATCCAATGGCGGTGTATTCACTGACGTTATCGAGGAGGGTCACTGCGCAGGCGAGATGTCCGTTTTTGACAATATCAAGCCAAACGCTACCGTATGCGCAAGGGAAGACAGCCGGCTCCTCATCATTCCTCCAGATATCGCCCTTGCGATGCTTAATGCCTCGCACGACCTCTGCCTCAATTTCTTGCATATTTTGAGCCAAAGGATTCGCAACAACAGCAAAATGGTCTGCGAAGAGCAATACCACATTCGCTGCATCGAAGAAAACGCGAGAGTCGATTCCCTCACAGGGCTTCACAATCGTCGCTGGCTCGAAGAAATGTACACACGCGAATTGGAGCGCAGCAATAGAGGCGACTTGAAACTGACAGCCTTCATGCTGGACATCGACCATTTCAAGAACATCAACGACACCTATGGGCATCTTGCCGGGGATCAGGTTCTCATCTATGTCGCCCAGACGTTGACAACCAGCTTGCGCCCCGCCGACATGCCTGTCCGTTACGGCGGCGAAGAATTTTCCGTATTCCTCCCAGGTATTTCCTCCGAAAACGCACAAGTCATAGCAGAGCGCGTCCGCTCCAACATGGAGAACATGCAAATCATTCTCTCCACAGGAGCAATCATCAAGGTCACTGTGAGCGTAGGTTTCGCCGACCGTCTCCCGGGAGACTCCGTAAGGGATCTCATCCAACGCGCAGATGCAGCCCTGTACCACGCTAAGGAAAGCGGTAGAAATAGAATTTGCCTAAACAAAAACGCGGATGGAATGGTTCTCCTTTAAAAAACAACAAAAAAAACAGAAATAGATCCCCAAAAGTAATTTTTTTTTATATAATTGTAATTAACGCTACAAAAGCGATTAACAATACAATATGAGCAACTTTTTTGCGATCTGGACTCTCAGCCGTAAAAGAGTTGTAGCTTATCAAGGCATAGGTTAAAAATGAGAATTTCAACCAAGGGGCGTTACGCTTTACGTGTAATGATTGATCTCGCTCAGAATGCAGGGAAAGGTTTTCTCAAATTGCACGATCTTTCCCAGAAAGAGCAAATTTCTGAAAAATATCTCGAAGGTATCCTGGGCATGCTTGTCCGCGCAAAGATTCTCGAAGGCGCACGCGGCAAGGATGGCGGTTACAAAATCAAGATAGACCCAAGCCAATGTAGTATTTGGGACATTCTCAAAATCACGGAAATATCGGTAACACCAGTCGCCTGCCTAGACGAAGAAGGTACTTGCGATCGTATTTCCATCTGCAAAACACGTCTGATTTGGACGGAACTCAACAATATTATACAGAGTTACCTGAAAAGCATCAAGTTGGATCAACTTCTGAAAGCTCCCGAAGAAATTCTCCCCGAGAACATTAAAGAAGAAATCGTTCCCTAGTATTTTTTCAAAATTATTCAAAAGCATCAATTCACCCTAATTGATGCTTTTTGTTGTACATAAAATTAGCGTTTCACCAAAGCTTACCGCATCTTTAAAAAGCTTTTGGATTCAACCAATCTCTTCGCCCCCATTCTTCAAAAATGATGAGTTGACGAGCCATGCATCATGAAAACTCCAAGATAGACTCTCTGAAATGAAACATGGGACAACCCCATTTCTATTTTTTCATTTGCAAAAAAGTTAAGCCCGCCACTCATTTCAAAAAATTTCAAAAAGACTTTCTACATCATACAAAATTTCAGACAAGACATTTTGAGTTACCAACAACACAAATAAATCAGACTTTTCTATTTCCAAAACAGACAAAATCGTCCAAAGCAACTTTCAAAAAAATTCTTTTTTAAAATATTCTTATTTGTATTACATTTTTTAATGTATAATAAGATTATGAAATACTTACTCTCTCTACTTACCATTCCCCTGGCTTTAAGCCTTTCCTCCTGCGAATACGTTGACTTCCTGTCAGATTGTTCGCGGAAAAACATTTCCACCTCAGACTCGACCTTCATCGAGAATATCAATCTGAAAAAGATTGACACGTATCTCTACGAGGCGACCTTCGAGAATTACGACTTGAACGAAGGCGAAGCGATGTTTGACTCAATCACAATCCCCTTCGGAGCCTGCACATCCGTCCGCAACGGCAACTTTATCGGCCGCAACCTGGACTGGATTTACGATGAAAGCGTGAGCTTCGTCGTGCACACTCCGGCAAAGAACGGAAAGCACGCAACACTCGGCATTGCAGGGATCATCCCCTACCTGAACAAGTTCAACACCAATTACGGCACCTACGATTTCAACTACAAGCTCATTCCATTCGCCATGATGGACGGCATCAACGATGCTGGCGTCACAGCAAACATCAACGTGCAACCGCTCGGCGACCGCGGGCTCACCACAGGAACGAATCCCGGCAAGGAGCGCATGAACACGGTCCTCGCCGTCCGCTACATTCTCGATTACGCAGGCTCCGTCGATGAAGCTATCCAGCTTCTCGGTGAAAAAGACCTCCACTACACAGACATCATCGGCTCTCCGCTCGAAGTCCACATCATGATTACGGACCCGCACAGCACAGCCATTGTCGAATTCGTCGATAACAAGATGGTCGTCGTGAGAGACAGCGTCATCATGACCAACTACTTCGTATCGCAGGGCATCACGCCACATGCGCAGGGCGTCGAAAGAGCGGAAGTCATGCGCGAGAACTACGCCATGGGTTCCACCAAGGAAGGCATGCAGAACTTGATGAAGAAGGTTTTCTACACCAAGCTGTATGACCTCAAGACTTCCCCGCGCTGGTACAGCGACATGTATGACGGAAGCACTGCCGACGGACGCCCAGATCTCACCTGGAACTCGGACCAGAAAACGGTCAAGAAGTACTACCTGCTAGATGTAGCCAAGTTCAAACTCAGAACGCGCCTTAGTTTCAATACCTACCACACGGTACACAGCTCCGTCTACGACAATCAGAACAAGACGCTTGATGTCACAGTGCAGGAAGAAAACTTCTCCCGTCACTTTGAAATGAAGTAAAAGTTTGCAATTAGCTCTCTGAAGTCGGCTGAGAGTTAAAGCGAAAAGCTCCCGAAGAAATTCGGGAGTTTTTTATTTTACAATTCTATCGTATGCCTTGAAAATGGCGGAGTGGCTGAGCGTTCCGATGACGTTACCTTCGCGATTCCTGACGCAAAGTTCATCCACATCCAGCCCCATAAAAATTTTCGATGCCGTATGCAAATCCATCGTGTCAATGAGCATTGGCGCCTTGACAGTGCAATCGGAGACTAGCAAGTGCTGAATCAAATCCGGCGAAGAAATAAACGCCGTTTTCACGACAGACATATCCAACAGCCCGATGTATCTGCCCGACGAGTCCTTGTCTAATGCGCCTTCATAAACGGGATAGACGTAGTTGAAGTCAATAAACTTGAGAACGCTCACAAGGGAATCCTCGCCGCGAAGCACCTTCATTTCGCAATGTTCGATGACTTCGCCAACGGTTGTCACCTGTAGCACGTCGAGGTCCATGTCGCCGCGATGCGCAGGAGATGCAAACTTGTTCTGCACTTGGCTCTTGTAAATTGTCCACGGACGAGAAAACGCGATGTGCATGACAGCGGCAATCAAAAGCCCAGGCAAAAGACTGTAGCTTCCCGTCATCTCGCAAACCATCACGACGCCTGCAATCGGCGCCTTCGCCGCCCCCGCAAAGAATGCCGCCATGCCGACGAGGATGAACATTTCCGGCATGCGGACAACGCCCGGACACACGAGTTCGCAAATTCCAGCGAACATCGCGCCAAGCACACCGCCGATAAAAAGCGACGGACCAAAGACGCCGCCCGAACCGCCCGAGCCCACAGTAAATGCCGTCGCCACAATCTTTGCAATTGCAATGGCCAGCAACAGCAGAACGCCCCAAACCGTATGCGGCATCATGGAGCGCATCACACTACCGATAAATTCGAAGCCGCCGCCCATCACTTCCGGAAACACAAGGATGATTCCCGAGACAAAGGCGCCACCCACCGCAGGCTTCAACCAGTTCGGCACTTTCCAACGCGCAAAGCGCGTCTCCGATTCGCTATAGCAGCGCACATACAGATACGAGAACGGGAAACACAAAATGCCGAGCAGCGCACAGGCGATAAGTTCCGCAAAATTCGTCAACGGAAACGCAGGAACCCCGGCAATCGCAGGCTCCGCCCCCAGGCACGCAATGTACACCGTAAACGCGACCACGGACGAAACAATCGAAGTCGCAAAGGCGTTCGACTCGAAATCCTCGCGGTACAGGACTTCCACCGAGGTAAGCGCCCCCGCCAAAGGCGCCTTGAAAATGGCGCCAAGACCCGCGGCAGTCCCTGCAAGCGTAAACTGTCCGCGCAATGCAGCCGGCATCTTGAAGAACTTGCAAATCGTAGCCGCGACTCCGGAACCAATCTGCGTCACAGGCCCCTCGTAACCAGCACTTCCACCCGACGCAATCGTAATGATGCTCGTAATGAACTTCACAGGCGCCACGCGGACACGCACATTTCCACCCTCATGGTGGAACGAGCGAATCATGTTGTCCGTCCCCTGTCCAGCCGTCTCGGGCGCCTTCGCAAGTTTGTAAATAATCCAGCCGACGACGAGACCGCCCAGGACAGGCATCACAGCAAAGCTCCACCACGGGAGCGCCCCCTCGCCCATCCACGGCTTGCGCATCCAGAAGCTTGCAAGCTCAAGCCCCCAATGGAACGCCACCGCCACAAGCCCCGTCACAGAGCCAATCACGACCGAGAGGAGAATCTTCGGCAGGTAACCGTTAATGACGAATTTTTTTCGCAAAAGAGGCATTTTTTAGTAGACAGTAGGTAGTAGGCAGTGGTTAGTAAACAGTGGTTTGGGGTGCGGCAAGAAATGCTTTAGCGGCACAAATTTAGCAAATAACGGTATGATTTCAAATTTTATAAATCATCGCCAATTACAAACGATTCCATTTTTTCTTTTTGAATCCATCCCTTGCATTCCTTGCCATCAAGACAGGCGATACGGCTTTTCACACGAAGCAAAGTATCTTGGGTCGCCAAGACTTCAACGGTATCGCCCTCTTGCAGAAAGCAGATTGGTTTTTCCAAATTCTGCAACCGGAACAGCGGAATTTTCCCATCGGCGCAATTTCGTCTAACCGAAAAATCATCACATTCCCATTTTCCAGGGCAGGGATTTGCATCAATCAAGGAATCCAAATTCGTATTGGAAACCCATCCTTGACAAGGCGAACTGCATTCCCAATCCCAATCATCCGAAAACAAGCCTTTTTCACAATGAACACCGACATTTATCAGCGACACTGAATCCATTTTCTTTAAAATGTGAATCGTATCGCCACTTCGCAAGGAGCAGAGCTGTTCTTCCAAATCCTTCAACCTGAACAGCGGAATATTTCCATCCTGATAGCTTCTATAAGAACAACCGGACAAGACAAGAAGCGCAACGGTCAAAGCAAACAGTCTATTCATCAGCAAATTTCAAAAAAAATTGCAACAATATAACAAAGTGAACCGTAAGCCCCAAAATAGAATCGGATTTCAAGCGCATCTCGCATCCAAAAACCCTTGCGCCGAAGACGCGCTACCTTTTGCAGTCTACTAAAGCACACCCTTGCTGCTGGGTACACCCTTCACATTGCGACTTGGAGCAACAGCCATAGCGACAGAACGCGCAAATGCCTTGAAAATCGATTCAAGACAATGGTGATTGTCCTTGCCATAAAACAGTTCCACATGCAAATTCATACGAGCATTTTCACAGACACTCTTGAAGAAATGTTCAAACATACTCGTTTCTATACCACCGGCAGTCGCAGCAGGTAAATTTACATTCCAAACGAATCCGATACGATTGCTAAAATCAATGCACACGCGAGACAATGCCTCGTCCATCGGCACAAAGTAAAAGCCGTATCGTTCTATTCCCTTCTTGTCGCCAAGGCATTCAACAAGCGCCTGGCCAAGCACGATGCCGATATCTTCCATGCTGTGGTGCATATCCACTTCTACATCGCCCTTGCAAACTAAATCCAGATGAAAACCGCCATGCACTTGGAACAAATTAAGCATGTGATCCAAAAATCCGGAACCGGAACTGATTTTACCCGAAGTGCAATCATCCAAGTTCAGAAAGAGTTCAATTGCAGTTTCATTAGTCTTGCGCGAAATTTTGGAAGTACGCATTTTTCAACCTTTACCTTTTGAATTTTTATGGAAGAACTCTGCCATCATAGACGCGGAATCGCGCCACTCGGCCAAACTTTACAGGAGGAAGCGGCGTTTCTACACCGTTCAATATCATCTTGGCAATAGCCCTAGATTCGCCGATAACAACATACAAAGTATCCGTAGCATTGTAAACAAGCTTGGAATCAGGCGTAGAAAGATTAGCTTCCTTGACAAACTCATCGTCTTCATCATCGTAGCGAAGGCCGACCCAAGAAGTCATCTGTCCAGACCCAATCAATTCCAGCTTAGTCCTTCCGTTGTCAGAAACAGGAGCCGTAGCAGCAGACACAGCCGCAACCTTGGAATCGGAAGAAATGAAAATCGTAGCAGAAGCTGGCAAACCCGACTTTTTCACAGCCTCATCAACTTCAGCTTGAGTCAGCGTATGTTTCTTTTGCGAAGCCTTTGCAGCAGCAGCTTCAGCAGCCGTATCGGCAAGTATAGCACCTTCAGGCATTTCAGCATCACTGGGAACTGCGGCTGAATCAGCAACAACAGCAGTCGTTACAGATTCGGAAGGTTCATTTGTCTTTAGCGTGATAATCCCCTTATCAAGCAAGAGAATCACAGCAAAAGCACAAGCGAGCAAGAATAAAATGGCACCCCCCCAAACAGCAGCATTCTTCTTTTTCGGAGATTCCTCTTCAAAAAAGGAAGCCCTAGGAGATTCTTTGACATTCTTCGCAGAACCACGCTCCGCATCTTGCGAAGGCTGTGCCGCAGTAGCCTCACTCCTGGCAACAGGCGGTTCCTTCTTTACAACAAATTTCGGAGGTTCCACCTTGATTACAACAGGCTTTGCCGCTGGGGTTTCCCCCGCAGAATTGGACAATTTCACTTCGACAGGCGAAGCCTTCTTGACAACATTCACAACCGCTTCTTTTTTTTCAGCGGAAGCATCTTGTTTATTCTCGACGACAACAGTCTTATTTTCGACAATCGTAGCAGTTTCAACAGCCTTATTTTCAACAACCGATGCCGATTCAACAGGCGCAGCTTTTGCCTTCATCTCAACAGGAGTAACATTCTTTTGAGCAGTCCCTTTTGAAGCAACAGCATTCAAAGGGGCATTTTTTTTCTCTGCAACCGGTAAAAAAGTCTTGGAAGCAACCTTGAGCTTAACACCGTTGCGCTCGGCGACAAAAATATCAAGGACAACCGATGTGTCCAAGCTGAACTTACGGCAAATCGTATTCAAATAACTGCGGACATAAGCTTCCACCGGAAACTTTTTCCAATCGCTATTTTCAATCGCCTGCAAATTCGTTTTCGAAATTCGAAGTGATTCGGAAAGTTGATCAATGGACAAGCCGTGGTATTCACGAATGCGTCCAAAGAAGGCGCCCAGAGTTTCGTCAGGACGTTTGTCTTCTAACAGTTTTTCTTCACTCATACCCTAATCTCCAACCGTTCAAGCATATCCAACGTACACGCCACAGGCAAGCCCACCACATTATAATAACAACCCCTGATGGACTTAATCAAACGCGCCCCGTTGGTTTGAATCCCATACGCCCCCGCCTTATCGAGCGGGTCCCTAGAATTTACATAATCTTGCAGTTCCTGGTTAGTGCAGTCTCTGAAAAACACCTCTGTTTTTTCTTCGGAGGAATCCAAAATCACGCCACCATGCGCAACAGCCACACCCGTAATGACCCAATGCCCTCGATTGTTCAGCTTTTGCAGCATGTCAAGAGCATGAGCCTCATCCCTAGGCTTTCCAAGCGGAGCACCATCAGCAAACACGAGCGTATCAAAGCCAAGAACAATTGCCGAAGGTTCCTGTTTCGAAACGGCGAGCGCCTTGATTTCAGCATTTTCACGCGGAAGATCCAAAACGTTTGAACACGTGGGCTTTTCCTCTTCACCCGATACGACAACGCGGAACTTTATTCCAAGCTGCCTTAAAATTTCAGAACGACGCGGAGAACCGCTTGCCAGGACTAAATCCAAATTTTCCATTTTCCAATCACATCCATTTATCTTGTACAAAATTCTTATTCCGCAGTATCTGTACTACCCATGTTCAACTTGATATCCGGGAGGTCGCGTACATACAGCGAGAAGCTCCAACCAGCGGCAGGGCCCGTCGGTCTCCACTCAAAGTTCAACTGCCAGCAGTGAAGCGTACGATCAAAGGTAAAGCTGTGCGAAGCAAATCGGCCTTCATTATAGTCATAACGGGTACTGTACGAGACATTCCAATTGGTCGTCGGCTGGAACGTCGCCGTAATTCCCGTTGAATGGTTGATATTGTCCTTGAACAAATTCTCGGCGACACGGGTGCTACTGAACGAATAGCGATAATCAAGTCCAAAGCTCCACTTGAGCATTTCATACTTGCCAAGCTGCGAGGGAAGTCCCCCATTAAACGAACCACTCCAATGGAAGCTCTTGGAGAGTTCATAGCCCCAGTACGTCAGTTCCGGGAAGCGCACCTTGTTCGGATGTTCGGTAAACTTGTGGTAAAAGCTGTGGCGCGTATTGATAGTGAACATATAGTCCGGCAAAATCTGCAAACCGAAACTTGACGTAATATCAGAGAACTGCAAAGAATCTGCCGCAAAGTTGTACGAAAAACTATGACGAGTCGTCAACAAGCGACGGGTTCCATATTGGTCTTCCACAGCCTTTGCAGTATCGCCTTTAGTCGTATCCGCAGCATGGCCGGCAACTTTCAAGTATTTGATGTCAAAGTCGTTACTCAAGCTGAATGTAATCGTCTGCTGTTCAGTCTGGTACGGAGACTGCCCCAGCAACGGATGCGGTGCAAAATTTTTCACAGTGTCAATTTCAGGCGCATAAGTATAGGAGATGCTTGGCGAAAGCACATGGCGCACACCTGTAAAGCGCCCAATTTCAGGTACCCAAATTCCGTACAACTTGGTATCGGCAGTAAGGCTATAGTTATGATTATAAGCCACATCACCATACGAATTTTCACCGGGATTCAGGCTCATGTAACGTCTGCGGTATTGCAGAGAATCATTCGGATTCACCCAGCCAGTACCGGTCCAATACCCCGTAAACGAAGCTCTCGGCGTAATGTTGATGACGTTGAAAATCTTCCCGGAATAATCCAAGGAGAAATTTCCAGTGTAACCAACATAATGCGCTGTCGTATCCTCGTTATTCAAAGAATCCAGCGACCGACGCGTATGATAGTTGAAGCGATTCGTAAAGCTATAGTTGAATTTTTTCAAGTAAGATTCAAAGGAATCATCATCGGCAGCGACTCCATCCTCATCGGTTTCAAAATCAAATAAAGGACCACTCATGCGATACTGGATATCTGGAATTTGCCGTTCCATCACATCAGTGACAAGGTTGTGACTCTGCGACAATTTTACAGTCAAGCTTTTGTTCGTCCCGAACTTACCTGAATAAGTAAGCCAGGCATTTGCCTGTTGATTCAAAACAGTTTCCACATCCAGGGCGTTATCCTTACGCACATTCTGGCTGCTGACGAACGAACCGGAACCGCTCAAAGTGTGCTTTCCATCTGGAGTCAAATTCTGGTTATGCGTAAAGCTGATATCATAGCCGCTGTTGTTCAAGTCAAACTCTTCAAGGTAGCTCGTATAACGAATATTTCCATCAAGCAAGTAACGAACCTTATAGCGAACCTCGCCCGTCAAAGTAGAGCGTTCAAAGCGCGCCTCTTCGCCTTCGATAATATCGCCCTTGATTGTAGCATCCCAATAGTCATTTGGAGCATAATAAAAGCCCAGGTTGTTCAGGTAAAACCCCTGCTTCTGGTCGCCACCGAACTTCGGAGTCAAAATACCGGAACGTCTTCCACTCTTGAGAGGTGCTACAATCATCGGAAGCACAGCCACCGGCACGTCAGCAATGTTCAACACCACCGGACGCGCGGTTATGGTCTCCTTAGGCTTCACCACCATACGGCGACCATAGAAATAGAAATGCTGATGCGTCGTATCATTACAGGTACTAAAGTCGCCTCGCGCAATCTGAATTCGCGTATCAGGCAAACGACGAACTTCCATGCCGTTCAACTGCTGATTGTCCTGATATGTAGTCGCATAGTAGATTTCGCCAATCCGCGACTTCATGTTGTACTTCAAACGCATACCAGAAAGCGACGGATTTTTCGATTCACGAAGAATCGGATCTCCGCTAGCCGTCAAAATTTGATTTTCCTGGTCCATCCAAATGGTATCAGCATTCAACGTCGCCGTGCGATATTTCAGCTGAGCCTCGTTATTCAAGTTGAACGTCGATTTTTCAACATCATACACAAGGTCTACGGCGCTATACTCCACAGTGTCCGTTCCCGTTGTGTCGCTTAGCCAGTCCACCTCGGTAGTGTCCTTTTCCACCTGGACACGCTCTTCAAGTTCAAAGCGAGTCAACTCCTCGCCCACGGCAAAAGGAGCAAGTAGAGCCGCTATCAGAATTACAAAAACGGCCCACAGACGACTCTGGGTTGAAAATAAAATCACGATGGCACAAAATAGAAAACTCTCGACCTAGTCGAGAGTTTTTTCAGCAAATTCACATGAAGAATTGAGTATTCATCAATCTCCAACACAACGAACGGAATGCAACTCCTCTTTGCGCAAATCAAGAACAAGCGCATCAACACCACTTTCGTCGTTTACAAGCATAAAAACCTTAGCCTTTAGCTCGTTAACATCATCAGCAGTCCAGAAACTCGCCACATAATGAGCATTGTCATACATTCCTCTGAAGTTTCCCGCAGCAATCGCAGAAAATCCCAAATCGTCGTAGCCCACATTCCAACGCCATCCAATCTTCGAAATTAGGCCCGAAGCGTTTCCAGCCTCCTTGCGAAGTTCCGCAAAATCAGAAGCTGTAGGCAAATGCATACCGGAAGGGCACGCATTCAAAGCCTCCTCGTACGTATAAAGTTTTCCGAAGACTTCACAATTTTTAATATCAGCATCGTAACAAGTTCCAACAGACGAATCCGCAATATTCATATTTTCCGCAAGCCAAAGTCTATCGCCAATAAAGCTCGTCCGATAAATTTTTGAATCGCGCGAATCCTGGAAATAGCCGTATTCCAAATTTTCGTTGAAGTAGAAATCCTTGGGAACCTCTAGCGACAAGTCATCACTAGGCATCCAGTCTCCATGATAGCAAATCCAATATGTATAATGAGGCGCATCATTAACATTATGTTGTTCATACAACAATTGTCCATCGTCTTCGCATTCATAGGCGCTAAAAGCATATTCCAAGGCCGTAGAGTAACGCCATTTCAAATTTTCGCATGTAAAGGAGACATCGCTATCCACATTCAGTTTGGACTTCGCATGTCGCGCAACGCCTCCCGTCCGCGCCGAATCGCAAACGCCAAGTCCTGATTCAGCAAGCCAGATATCGTACAATTTCTGAGCAACCCGTTCATGCGACTTCTCTCTCGCCGGAGCGCCAGGAAGGATAAAACTCGATACAACGCCCTCAACTTTTGAAAGAGGAAATCCACCTAGAACATCTGCAAAAATATCTTTTTTAGAAAACTTACCTTCACCGATATAAGACTGAAGTTCCGCTACATTTCGCCTGCTCGTAAGTGCCACCACAGAGGAAATCACAACAGAAGCTTCGTAGCGTTCCTGTTCCGATTCCAGTGTATCAAGATTAAAACCGAAAGCCGAGTAAACTTCACGCTCCGCCTTGTTACGAGCATATTCAAACGACGACCCCTTCTGCATTAAGGCGATGACACGCTTTTGAGCAATCGTTGATGCACCGTCAATTTTCACCACAGCCGTATCATTCCTTGAAACAATCGTCTGCAATCCACTACAGTCCTCCTCGGCAATCATGTAATCAGCAGAATTCAAAAAGGGCCTTCTGTAAAAATCAATCGGATAATCAAGACTTTCACCCGACCCATTACGCTTAATATCAGCCACAACAGAATAGTAGGCGGTTTCAAATTCTTCATCAAGCGGTAAAAGCGAAAGTTCAAAAGTATCTTTACAGTATGGGTCATAAACAGAAAAATTCAAATTCCACACACCTGCTGAATCAATTTCCGCAAGGCTATCCAACGTAGAAAGAGAATCCGCCTTCCAAATGGAATCGGCCCTAGCAATGGAATCCGCGACAGCAAGCGAATCTTCATCCACCTTATGCAATCCCTCGCTCGGAGAAACCCAGCTATAATCGGAATCGCTACACCCCATGCATACAAGGGAACCCGCTAAAAAAGCAAATCCAGCTACAAGAAAATAAAGTCGCTTCATACCGAAAATACCATTTGAATTACAACAAAACAAATTTAAAAATCAAGATAAAAAAACGTCCACGGTCAACCGCGAACGTTAATATATCAATTTTGATTTTCACTACTTGAGAAGAGCAGAAACACCGCTCACACTACCATTGTGGTCGATGCTCACCACATAGCGACCGCTCGGCATATTAGCGCCATTCCAATTCAAGGTGTTCACGCCAGCGATAGCGTCGTCCAAACGAAGGCTAGCCACTTGTTCGCCATCAGCGTTAAACACAGTAACGATAGCCTTGCCCGGAGTCTTCAAGTCAAAGGAAATAACCTTGCGGCTGAAATCGCGAAGACCGGCAATGCCTCCACGAGCGATGGTATTCTTCGTGACCTTCGGAGAGAAATCCTTAGCCTTTTCAACATAGATGCCATTAACTTCAGCAGACGCTACGGAAACGTCACTCTTCACCAGGTTTCCACGCTGAAGGACAGCCACAAGCTGCTTATCGTTTTCAATGGAGCTAGCAACCGTTTCAAGTTCCTGAGCATTGACCTTTTCCTTACCGGCAAACCAGGCGGCAACGGACTTTTTGTCAACATCCTTCACCGTAATCTGCGCACGGCGAATGGTCGTCTTGTATGTTTCTCCGCCACTGATGTAGGTGATTTCAAGCGGACGATTCACCTGACCGCGGAGCTTGGACTTGGAAAAATCGATAGACTGTCCCTTGAGGCTCACTCCATCCACAGACGTGATAATATCACCCGCCTGCAAGTTGGTTTCGGCTGCCGGAGTCCCCGGAATGACCTCAGCCACATGGACGCCTTCACGCACCTGATAAATGGTAACGCCGACGCCACCGAAAGATTCATCAGCCATAATCGGAGCAGCCATCATGGCAGCAACCAAGGAAGCCTTGACAAAACGATTCATAAAGTTCTCCTTAAATTTTTCAATAAATATATAATAAAATTTTCATTTAACAATTTATAATCATGAGCTTTGTTCGTAAAAAAGGACAAATATCTTGCGATATTTGCCCTTTCGTCACCTTCTTCCCCCCGGACCAGGTGACTTTTCTCCTTTCCCCACCCAACAACGCTCTACCGAACAATTTCGTACTGATTACCGCCAAATTCCACCTTGAGAACATCGGCATATTCGGCAGGAATATCAAACCAGTGGTCCGAAAAACACACGCACTTGCAAACGGTGGGGCCGACTTGAATCGACGAACCATCAGAATTCGTGACCGCAGACTCACCCGCAGCTTTCGTCATATCGTACAAGATGGAAAGCACGTCACCATCGCGTTCAAGCACAAGAAGGGCGTCGATGCAGCAGTAATCCGAAACGGACGGAATGAACACCTGGAACTTGCCGTTGCCATCGGAAACAATCGAAGCAGTCTTCTTTTCGGCGGCAAAGGACTTTACAGACGCAATACCCATTGCAGAGCCTGCAGTACCAGTTTCTTCAAGAGCATTCTTTTTGCAAGCGCCTAAAGCATATTGGGTTTTACCCGTAGAATCGTTGTAAGCAGGAGCAGATGTTTCAGCATAAACAACGACAGGCGGATCCTCAACAGGTAGAATCCAAGCGTCAACGTTAAGCGTATTACCGCCAATTTTGACAAACTTGGCATCTGAATCCCCGGCATCCATGTCAAAAACAAGATGCATGTCGCAGATGCAGTTCACCATTCCGATTTCTTCCTTGAAGCTGATTTTCAATGTGTCACCGGAGCGTTCCATCGTATAGGCGCCACGGATATCGCACGGTCCCATGAAATTCTTAATATCAAGCTGATATGTCGCCGGAGCAATTCCATACTTGATTATATACGTTTGAACCTTAGGTAGTTCAACAACAGTATAAGTAGGAGGGGCATACGTCATCTGATCTTCCGACCTTTCAGCCGTGAAGGGTTCCTCCGTTGTCACTTTTGTTATCGTATCAAGGGTAGGAGATGCCGCTACAGCCTGCGCAGAATTTTCCGCGGCGGAATCATCCGCAGCACCACATTCAGCAACGACAACGCGTTCCGCTGCAATCGTCGCAGAAGACGAACTCGGAGCAGAAACCTCGGAGTCGCTAGAAGAAACTGCTTCAGCAGCAGAACTCAAAACAGGAAGCGCCTCAACGCTAGACGAAAGCGACTCTATCGAAGAGCTGGAATTCAATGCCAGCGGATCATCGCTCGGGGAAACCGAATTGTCATCGGAGCAAGCGGCAAAGGCAACTGCCCAAACAACATACGCCAAATACTTTTTACACATAAGAACCTTTTTTTACACAATAAAAAATAATTTTTATAAAAACAAAAGCAACCTCATTTAAAGAAGTTGCAGAAAAAGGAATTTTACGTCACGCATTTTTGCATTTTAGAACAAAGTTTAAAAAAAAACGCAATTACAGTTTTCAACTATAATTGCGAAATTGCAACCAACATTAACCAATGTTATCGATTAGCGCGATACTTTACTGCATTTCGAAAGCACTACCGCTAGCAGGTTCAGCGGGGTTCTTATCTACAGGCTCCTTTTTATATTCGGTGGGCCCCGACTTTTCAAGGATTTCCTTGTCCGTCTCCACGCTATTGGAAGTACTATCGTCTTCGTAGTCATCGATAGTCTTGTCGCCCGGAACAACAATCAAGCCAAGCGTTATCGGGTCTCCTTTCAAGTCGATATAAGCTTCCAGGAAGAGCGATGTCGAAAGGCGAATCATGCGGAGGTCAAGCATCGTGCCGCCCTTGTGAATGCTTTTCGGATTCAAATTAAAGAAAAGGAACTTTTCGTTAATATATTCAAAGCGGTCTTCCTTGTAGTTAATGGACCATTCCGTATTTCCATCGTTCTCTTGTTTGTAAAGGCAGCGGTCATTGTCGATATCACATTCGAAGCTTGCGTTTTCATGGTAGCGCTTGTTCCACTCACGACTGAAGGCGCAAGACTGCACTTCCTTGCCACCATTGCGCTGTTTATTCAATTGATCATTCATAATCACATAGTCCATCTTCAAGTCCTTGACCTGATTATAGACATCCATCAAGATGATGTAGGCTTCAATATCCTTCGGGCACTTTCCTGTGAGATTTACATCTTCATGCGCCTTGAGAAGCGTCTGCTGCAAATCCATATCGATAGCGTCAGGAATCTCGCTTTTTCTTAACTTATCCAAAATCTTTTTCGACGGTATGTAAATCACCTTGTCGCCCTTCTTGATAGCGTAGCCCAGCTGGTCGCGAACATAGTCCAAGCACTGCTGCACGTGGACATGAGCTACGTTGGAACCACCGGAAATAAAGTCCACGCCGATACGCACGTTCCATTCATCGGCCGAGTTTCCAGCGGACTTGTCCAATTCGCAGAACTGGTCTTCGCGCACACCGTCGATGAACACTACACGGGCATTCAGCTTTGTAACAAGCGATTCTTCCTTGTTGAGTGCACTTCCGAGACTCCAGAAATTCGGATTCAAACGGAGGATTTCGGCGAATTGCTTATCGCCGTTGAAAGCAGGCAGGAGCGAATCGTTTCGTGCATTTTTCTCCTGGAGCATGGCGGAATATTCCGTCTTCACTTCCATGTTGTTGAAGTTGTTACGCGCAACAGTTTCTGCAAAAACAGAAACGGAGAGCAAAGTCATTTGCAGCAAAAGCAGTGCAAGCAGTTTATTCATTTTCATTGAGCGACCTCGAGTTCAAAACTTTTTCAAGCATTCTTGTGAATTTTATCTTTTCAATAATTTCTTGATAGCGAAGTTCAACAGGTACAAAAGCACGCCACAGGCAATGATGCTCGGTCCCACCACGAGGTTCAACTGACACGCAAGCATAAGCCCGGACAAAGCAAGCACCAGGGAAATCACAACAGAAATCACCATCATCTGAAGCAAGTTCTTTGAATAGCATTCCGCAATGTAGGCGGGAATCGTCAAAAGCGCAATCACAAGAATCATGCCCACGGCCTGCACCGCAAGCACAACAGTCAAGGCAATAAGCGCAATCAAAAGCATGTAATAGGCAAGCACGGGCATTCCGCGCACGCGTGCAAACTCATGGTCAAAGGAAATGGCAAGGAACTTGCGGAAACAGAATGCGACAGTTCCAAGAATCAGCGCAAGGAGTCCGCCCATCCAGCCAAGCAACTCCGTGGGAACCGTCAGGAGGCTTCCGAAAAGGAAGCTCATCATGTCGCCACCGTAGCCGGGAGTCAAGTCCGTAAGAATTACGCCGAGCGCCATGCCGCCCGCCCAGATGACACCGATGAATGTGTCGGAGCGTTTTCTATCGCGCCAAGTGAGAAGCCCCATCAGCATGGCACAGGCAAGCGCAAAGCCAAGCGACCCGAGCATCGGGGAAAATCCGAAGAATACCGCGAGACCGATGCCTCCAAACGAAGCATGGGCGATGCCACCCGAGAGCGCCATGAGGCGGTTCACCACGACAAATGTGCCCATGACGCCGCAAGCTACCGCCACAAGAACGGCAGCCACCAGGGCGTTTTGCATAAAATCCATCGATAAAAGTTCAAGCATATAGTGGTTAGTGGCTGGTGGTTGGTAGTTAGGTTTGCTGCTAGAGATGCTCTTTTTCTCACAATTTAGCATTTTTCGGCTTGGCTGTTTATACTCAGAAGTCCTGCTTAGCAAACACATTCTGTGAATTACGAATTATGAATTACGAGTTATGAGAATTTCGTCAGGTAGACTGCATTCATTTAATACTAGATACACAAACAGATTGCTTCGTCGCTCCGCTCCTCGTCCACCGGCAGCGTGCTCGCCATGACGTACAAGGTTGTCAAGCGCGAAAGCTTGCATACGCATTGCCAAGCCGCCACATCATGAGTCATGCGCATGACATGCCAGGATTTTCCTGCTCACTCGAGCCAGTCAGGGGTACTGCGCTATCCAAGGCTAAGCGAACGTTTTAGACTTGACGCAGTCCCTATTTAACATTTTTGACCCATTTTTCATCAGAAATGGACTCCAAATAAGAATTTTTTTCGTATTTGGAGTCCATTTTCACAAACAAATTAAGACGCAATCAGTAATCATTGACACGAAATCTAGATTTCATAGACTCCATTTTTCAATTTTTTGCAATTTGGAGTCCATCCTTCGTCAAAAAAAATGGAAACGGTCACAAATAAAGTAAGAAAATGGACCCCAAAAGCGGCATTTTTCCTCATTTGGAGTCCATTTTTTGCATAAAGCGATCATTTTTCCGAAAAATGAAACCCACCGGCGCAGCCGCCGCTCCTCGTCCTAGCCTCTAGCACCTAATCCGCAGTCCCTAATTCCGCATATTTAACGCAGCAAGCACCCTTCTCGCAGGTTCAGCAAATGCGGAATGTGGAAATCCACCCAGTCGGGGGACTGAACATTCGGATTTACGAGAATCGTGGTCCAGCCGCGCTCATGCGCAGGTTCCAAATTGCGGAGCGAATCCTCCAGAAGCACAATATCCGACTGATGCTTAGGCATTCCGAAGCAAGCCTCAAGATGACGCTCCATTTTATCGTAAGCGCTTGCATGAGGCTTTCCCACCCAATCCAATTGTTTCAAGTCGAAGACGTCCTCGACACATTCGCGAATGCCCATGGCGCGCATTCCCGCCTCGCTCCAGTCGTGACGTCCGTTCGTAAATACGAGGCGATGCCCCTTCAGGCTCAGCAAGAGCGATTTCTTTTCAGGAGACTTCTGCGGATAAATCAGATGTTCCGGTTCATGGATAAAGTCAAAAAATTCATCCGGGTCGGTGCCGTTCATCGCCATGAGTCCAGAAAGCGTCGTTCCGAATCGAAGCAGATAATCCTTACGGATTTCCGTCGCATGCTCAAAGGTGCCGCCAATCGTCTTTTGCACAAAAAGCGCAATCCGCCGGTCGAGCGAATTGAGCACGCAGCGTTCCTCCTCGCCATAGAGCGTGAGGTCGTAATCAAAAAGCCAAATCTTCGAGGAATCGTTCGTCAGCGGAAGCCTCAAAATCAGTACCCCATCGCAAGGCCGCCAATCTGCCTTGCAAGGTAAATGGCATAGTTGTCGGTCATGCCGCTGACAAAGTCGAGCACCTGATGGTAAGCTTCGGCGGTCGTCACACTCTGTCCGATTTTCGCTTGCCCAATCAAACGCACGATGCGGTCGGCGCGATACGAATTCTTGCCGTTCTGGCGGTAATCAAAGACGCCGTTGATGAATGCGTCAAGCACGGTACTCAGCGTCGTGTAGCTTCCCACTTCCAGCTCCGTCTTGCGGCGGTCCGGGTAGATGCGCTCCACGCCGAGGCGCTTTGCAATGCGAATGCCTTCCATTGTATCGGTGTGGCTCAAGTCAATCAGATGCTTCGACAAGGTGCCGGACATGATTTCCTCGTAGTGATTCACAAAGAGAACCGCCACATCGTCAATCAGGTTCTGGATGGCGCGGCCGCGAATGCTGCTGAGGAAGTCCCTGAGATTCCTTCCATTTTCCGTAAACTCGCGGTCAATATCCACATCAGGGCCGCACAAGTAGCTGAACATGTTGCGCACATCGCCAAACGACAAAATTCCAAGTTCAATCGCATCTTCCACATCGAGGATAGAATAGCAGATGTCATCAGCCGCCTCCATCAAGTACACCAGCGGATGGCGCACCCACTTGCCGAACTGGTATTCGGGAATGCCGAGGACTTCTGCGGTTTCGCGGTAAAGGTCCGCTTCCGTTGAAAAGAGACTCGTCGGGGAACCGTACATGGCCAGCTGCGGATACTTGATCATGGAGCCGATAGTCGCATAAGTCAAGCGCATGCCGCCATCCAAAAAATGATACTCCAGCTTGCTCAAGATGCGATGGCCCTGCGCATTACCGTCGAAGTTGACAAAGTCCGCAACCTCGACTTCCTTCATCTCGCGCATCGGGGCGGAATTGCGGTTCTTGCGGAACCACTCGCGAATGGCAGCTTCGCCCGCGTGGCCAAACGGCGGATTTCCGATATCGTGCGCAAGGCAGGCAGACTGCACAATCATGCCGAACTGATACTCGTTCACATACTTCGGCAGATACTTTTTAATCAAGTGATAGACTGTAATGGCGAGGCTTCGACCCACGCTGGAGACTTCCAAGCTGTGCGTCAAGCGGCTATGCACATGGTCATTCACCGAGAACGGATGCACCTGGGTTTTGCGGCCCAGTCGACGAAACGCCGTCGAGAAAACGATGCGGTCGTAGTCACGGTGAAAATTAGAACGGTTCGGATCCGGATTTGCCGGGTGTCCGTAACGAGTCGCAGTAAGTAACGTGTCCCAATTCAGCATAATGCAAATGTAGAAAAACGCCTTGAAGAAAAAGCGAAAAGCGGCAAGGCAGGCACAGGACTTTTGATAAAATTTCCATTCTGCGACCAACGTCTTTTTTTGCATCGGGGGCGTTGCGGGGGTGTCCCCCGCAGTAGGGGTAGCGAAAGATAACGCCTGCGGATTCCCGCTTTTACAAACGTTAGCTTACGCGAGGGGGAAACCTCCCCCACCACAACTTCAATCGAGCGCCTTTGCAGTCCTCTAGTTTCACGCATTTGCGTCTATTGATTCAACGTCTCCCAACGCAACCCTTTTTCATTTATACCCCTTTCACTTTTCATTAAAATACTAGCCACGATTTACTATACTTTAATCATCAAGAACACAGGATTTCTTATGCTAGACTTTGCGGCTTTGATGGAACACGCTTTTGAAAATCGGGCTTACGAGTCCGAGATTCATGGTATTGAACATTGGCATCAGGTGGAATACAATGGGATAATGCTTGCGCAAAAGACAGGCGCAGACATCGATGTGGTGCGACTTTTCGCCATTTTCCATGACTGTCAACGTTTTAATGATTGCCATGATGCGGAGCATGGTCCACGCGGCGCAGAATTCGCGAGGCAGTGCCGCGATGCAAAGTTGTTCGAAATTGACGACGCTCGTTTTGAAATGCTTTACAAGGCTTGCTGGTTGCATACGGCGGCTCGTCTTACAGGGAATGTTACGGTGGACACCTGCTTTGATGCGGACCGTCTGGATTTAGGGCGCGTCGGGATTCCTCTGAATCCGCATAAAATGGCGACGGAATGGGGCGCAAAAATCGCCCGCAAGTCGCTCTCTTCGGGATATTCTGTTTATCACATGCGCGAGTGGATTCGCTCTCTGAGCCTGTAGAGTGCAGTGGCATTTTACCGCAGCATCCCTAAAGCATCTCGCTTTCAAGTAAAGCTGCGGCGTAGCCGCCAAACTTTCTCCTAACCACCAGCCACTAACCACCAATCACTATCTGCGGATTTAACGCTGCGGGCACAGTCGCAGTCACTTTTCAATCCAGTTCATTCTTCCATTGAATTTTGCTTCTTCGGGAATAACATAGAAAGTGCAGCTGATTTCTACAGCGGCATTTTTAGGAAGGCTCGAGACACCAACAGCGACTCTTGCATGCTTGCCATTTTCAGCGAAAATTTTTTCAGCAAGTTCGCTTGCGCCGTTCAGAACAGCAGGCTGTTCATGAAAGTCAACATCGGATTGAACAAACCCCTGCATTTGAACAAGTTTGAGCATTTCGCCATGTTCAAGTTTCGTCATGGCAGCAGCAATGTTATTCAAAAGGCAGATGCGAGCGGCTTCTATTGCGCGTTCCACAGAAAGCTTGCTAGG
The DNA here is from genome assembly GCA_045617325.1 of Fibrobacter sp. Lineage (GTDB taxonomy): Bacteria > Fibrobacterota > Fibrobacteria > Fibrobacterales > Fibrobacteraceae > Fibrobacter. Next base: position 21,594 of record JAZLIJ010000189.1, on the reverse strand, counting down.
AACACTCCCGCAGAATGCGGAAAAATCGCCCTTTACAGAAGGCAACTGCCCCGAAACGGCAATCGTATTGCCAAAACGCATTGCAGGCACGTATGCGGCAAGAGGGGCCGGACATTCGGGAAGTTCATATCCCAAATTTTTAATTTTCTCCTTGATATCCATTTTAAAACCTCGATGATTAAGTTTTAAGATAAAGTCTCGTTATTTCTTCTTAGAAAAAACCTTGATAAAGCAGAATACGCACAAAGCGATAATTACAGCCCAAGAACTCAACATGAAAACTAGGCCGCCTGTTGTGAATTCATTTTCCATATTAAGCCTCCTTGTTTCCTGTTAATGTTTCTTCTGCACTACCCATGGACATCTTGTGGATGGTCGCGTCGCGGCCCATTTCAGCGGTGCCGCCTTTGCGCCAGGCGTAGGCGATGGCGACATTCAGGAGAATGACTAGCAGCGCGAGGAATCCGCGGAACGCCCAGGTGAATCCAACTTGCGAAAATTCCGAGCCGAGGAACATGACCTTTGCTTCGGCGGGGATGTTGCTCAGTGTGATGACCGGGAGACCGTCTGTCAGCGTGTAGGACACAAGCAAGATAATCAGGTATGCCGGGCAGACGTACTGGATGATGGGGCGGAAGAATCGCGGAAGATTCAGCTGCGCACCGAGATTCATGAGGCCAAATCCGACGTTCTCGTTCGGGTTCATGATGAAGTCCCTGCCGTTGTAGAGCGTGTCCGCAGTAACCTTCACCTTGCGGCGGCAGAGAACGAAGCTGAAGATAATTGCTTGAATTGCGCCGAAGACGACAAGCAGGAAGCATCCACCCCAGAAGTCGAGTTCATCGACGGTGCCTGCGGCGAGGCCGAAAATGGCGGTGAGGCCACCGATGAAGGTGATGGTGCTGATGGTCGTGACGGATTTCTTGCGGCTGAACTTGAGGTCGTCCTCGCAGAAGCTGATAAGCGGCTGGATAATCGAGATGGCGCTGGTGATGCCCGCGAAGAAGAGCATCAGGAACCAGACTGTCTGCAAAATGCCTCCGAGCGGAAGCGTCCCGAAAACATACGGCATCGTCTGGAAGCCAAGACCGAAGGTGCCGAGCTTGGCGCATTCCTCAATATTCGCGCCGGCGATGAGGACCGCAATCGGGATGACGACTGTACCACCGATGATAATTTCCGCAAAGCCATTCGTAGCACTCGCGGTGAGCGATGAAAGCACGAGGTCTTCTTTCGGCTTCAAGTAGCTTGCGTAGCAGAGGACAATGCCCATGCCAAGGCTCATGGTGAAGAACACCTGGCCTGCTGCCGCCATCCAGACTTTCGGATTGGCGAGTTCAGATAAATTCGGGTTCCACATAAAGGCGAGACCCTTGCCGATTCCCGGGAGCGTAAGCACACGGACGACAAGGATGAGTCCCATGATGAGAAGAATCGGCATGCAGATTTTATTGGCGCGCTCGATGCCCTTGCGGACACCAAACGAGAGCACCACCATGTTGCAAGCGAATGTGATGAGGAAGAAGATGATGGCGACAGGAACCTTGCCTACACATGTCTTGAGCATGATGTAGTCGCTGAAGAATTGCGTCACTGCAGCGGGCCCTTGCGCCACAAGCTGCATCAGCGTCCCCGTCATGGAGTAGAAGGCGAACGCCAAAATCCATGACTGCACAAAGACATAGTAGAATACGATGAACAAGGGCGGAAGAAGACCAAGTGAGCCAAGGTGCTTTGCCCAGGGCTTGTCCTTGTGGAAAAGAATGTGGAACGTGCTAGGGGATGTTCCGTAGTTATGACTGCCGGCGTAGCGCCCGAGCGTCCATTCAATCCAAGCAAGCGGAATGCCAAGGAAAAGGAACGCGATGAGGTAAGGGATGATGAATGTGCCGCCGCCGTTTGTCGCAGCTTGCACGGGGAAGCGGAGAAAGTTTCCAAGACCGACAGCGGAACCAGCAACAGCCAGGATGACGCCCAGTTTCGAGCCCCAATTTTCACGATTAGTGTTCATCTTTTTTTCCTTGAAAACTGCGAAAACAAAGCATTCGCATTCAAGCAATAAATTTAGATAATTCAATAGAAATGTAAACTTTGAAAGTGCTTATAAAACGCTAAAGTCATTAGCGACATTTTTTTGCAATCGCAAAGCGACCAAATAAAACAAAAAATACCCTCGGCATCTCTGCCGAGGGATTCCATATACCAAATTCAGAATTGTTTATTCACCGCAAAGGCCGGCACCACCATTCGCATCACGAATGCCCGTCGGAGCAGTCCATTCGCTATAGTCCGTCCCGCCAAGCTTATCCTTCCATACAATGCGAATCTGTACAGAATATCCGCAAAGCGTACGCACATAGGATTTAAGACATCCAGCCATAGCCTGTTCCTTTAGCATAACCACCTTATCGTCGGCAAGGGCATCAAGATGTTCGTCCGGATTATATCCGGTTAATTCCTTACAAATTTCATAAGCAGTACCTGTTTCGCCGCCAACTTTAATTTTATCATTTTCATCAAAGGCAAGCTTAATAGCGGGTTGCTCATAACGGAAAGGCTCTATCCAACTTTCACCGACATTCGTACGTTCGTAGTTTTTCACATTATCCTCGACCATGCCGTGGAATACGCTCAGACGGCTTTCCGTATCGAAGAACTCGTCATAGAACGTCGCATTGAACCAGCGAGCCTCGTAATAGACAGAATCCGTAAAATCAGAGAAGTAAATATTCTTATTGATGAAATTTTCAGTCATCAAGAACTCAATGCTTGCACCGACCATCACAGAATCCTTGGTTGTCGTATCCATGTCTATTTCATAGCTAGGAGACATAGAATATAGAGCGTGTATCGAGAATACAGGAGTAGCCGGGTCAATATCTTCACGATACGGAACACTCGGAGTCAACTGAATTGCAGGAGAGAACACAGACGTATCCGTGCCATCGGTTATAGCAATTCGATAGTACGATTCCAAGTTTTCAAGACCGCGGATGAGATAGACGCGAGTATTGGCAGACAGCGGCTCCACAAAATCTTTCCACTTGAATTCATATTCCGGAGCTTCATACTTGGACTTCTGCAAAATGAAGTGCATATTCGGATCATCCTTGTTCGTATTGTACTCCCAAGAGAGTTCCCACACGCTAGGAGCTATACGAAGAAGATTGACATTCGCCGGAGCGGGAAGCGAGCTGATAATAGCTCCCGAGGAATCTGCGGGAAGTTCAATTTCAACGTCTTCGGAATAATCAGATTTACCTTTCGCATCATAAGCGGCAACGCGATAGAAACTGACAAGCTCAACAACCTTCTGCAATTGATAGCGTTTCACGCCAGCCTTCGTTCTTGCAATTTCCTTCCAGGATTGAGTTTCCAAATCCATTTTTTCAACAACAAATCCTGTTTCCACACGCTTCTTGGAAGATGTACAGCTCCAGCTCAGCATCCAAGTATTATCCGTCATAAGCTTTGCTGTCAGGTTAGACGGAGCTGCCAAGATAAGTCCTTCTCCATTGACATCAATTTCCTCTTCCTTGACTTCTATAGTAATCACTACATCAGAAGAATATTCAGAACGTCCTTTAGCATCAAAGGCACAAACACGATAGTAGCTGAACGGATCAACAACACCTCTCAACTGGAAGAGATAGACACCAGCATTCGTCGTATCAAAATCATACCATTTTTTACTTTCCAAGTCAAGTTTCTGAAGGATGAATCCTTTTTCCGGACGATCCTTAGCGGATTTATATTCCCAAGAAACCACCCAGGACTTATCCGTCATTTCAGAAACGGCAATATTCATCGGACTTGCAAGAACAATATTCCCGTCCTTGTCCTTCTCATCCGCATTTTTCAGAACAATAGCCAAATCAGAAGTGTAATCAGAACGTCCCTTATCATCATAGGCAGCAATTCGATAATAGCTAACAAGATCCTTCACTTCCTTGATTTGCAAGCGGAAGACACCGGCCTTCGTAGAGTCAAAATCCGCCCAAGTTTTTTTAGCCAAGTTCATCTTTTGGATTTTGAAGCCCTTTTCCGGACGAGACTTGGAAGTTGAATAACTCCATGAAATCAACCAGGAATCATCAGCCATCTGCTCCGCTGTCGGACTCGACGGAGCTGGAAGAGCAATCGCAACAGCCGGGTCACCGCCTTCGGAAGCCTTCAAAGCAACCAGGACATCGCCAGAATATTCGGAACGGCCCTTCGCGTCGTAAGAACAAACGCGATAATAGCTAAAGGCTTCAGAGACACTCTTCAACTGTACATGATAGACACCTGCACTTGTAGAATCATAATCAGCCCACTTTTTGGTATTCAAATTAAGCTTTTGGATAATGAAGCCCTTTTCAGGACGATCCGCTGATTGTTCAAACTTCCAAGAAAGGACCCACGCCTTATTTTCCATCTGTGTCGAAGTCAGTTCACTTGGCACAGGCAATGTGGACTCACTAGTGGACACCTGCCCCTTGTCAGTGCAACGGTTATTTGTATTGACAAGGCCATCGGTCGTTCCCGTCTTTGTCCCCATAGGGCTAGTCCAGTCACTATAATCCGTGACGCCATTTTTATCCTTCCAAACCACGCGGACCTGGGCAAAAGAATTGCACTGATCCAGCGTACTCTTGAACTTCTTGGACAGTGAAGCCTTGTCTATCGAGAACTTTACAGTATCCACATTATAGTCACTGCCATAAACGAAACGAGCCTGGTAGAAGACTTCCCCCACGACCTTGTCCTTCGAATTCTTATTGTACTGGGAGTTAACAATTTCCATGCTCGGATAATTGCCCGTAATCACAAGCTCAAGGACACTATCCTGCAAAATATTCGGAGTTACAGAAGGTGGAACTAATTTTAAGTCTCCCTTATAAGCTACACCTTCATCAAGCCAAATTTCAGGAGAGTAGGCAGAACGCTTAGACCCATTCATCGCTGCAACTCGATAGTAGAAGCCACTATTAGAGGCCCCATCAAGCAACTTATGCGTCACATCCACGCTGAGAGAATCAAAGTCAGACCACTTGGAGGCATTCGGCGCCATACGCTGAATTACGAATTTCTTTCCATCCGTACCCGAATAGCTGATATCCAATTCCCAGACACTCGGGTCAAACGGCTGACATTCAAGTCGGAAGGAGCGGTCAATTCATCATCACTTGACTTTGCCTCCTCCTTCTTCGTATCAGACGTTTTCTTCTCGTCGTCTTTACTATCCGCATCACCATCATCTTCGTCATCCACCTTGATGACTTTACCAATGGGGTTTACGTCATCTTCATCCCCAGAGGCATCTGAAGATACGGAACAAGCTGACCAAAGCAAAGCAGCCGATGTAAAAGCCCCCATCAGCAGCATGCGAGAGAAACGCATATTTTTCATTTTGGCTCCTCAGGGTCTCCGACCCTTTTGTGTAAACATTTTTTGATAAATATAAACACTTTCTGAAAGTTTTTCGTAATATGTTAATTTTTTTTAAAAAAAAGAGTTCTTAACACCCATAAATCATTCCTCAAAAAGCGATAAATGAGATATACATCACAAATTCATGAACGATTCAACATGTAAAACGAAAGGCACGCCCCCTCCTTCCCATCAAAAAAAAGTAAATTATAGGCTATGAATTTTAAAGTACCCATTCTCGTAGCTCTGGCAGCATGCATCGCAATGGCTGCCCCATCCAAGAGCAAGAAGACCGGCTCATTTACAGATGAACGAGACGGCAAAAGATACAAAACGATTAAAATCGGTAAGCAAACCTGGATGTCTGAAAACCTAGCCTACGAGACCACTCGAGGCAGCTACTGCTACAACGACGACAAAAAAAGCTGCAAAAAGAACGGCAGACTTTACACATGGAAGGCAGCAAACAAAGCTTGCCCAGAAGGCTGGAAGCTTCCTAGCAGCGAAGACTGGGCAAAAGTTTCCAAATCTATCGGAGCAAAACCCAACCATCCATTCAAAGTCATTCTCGCAGGTCAAAGAATGTGTTTCAACCAGAACGACACCTGGAATGCGTACTGCGAAAGTACAAAGTCCTTCGGCATGCCCGGTGAAAAAGATACACATTATTCCTACGACGACATGCACAAAGCCGCATTTTTCTGGAGCAGCACCGAAGCAGCGACCTATATCGCGAACTACTACACATTAGGCGGCTACAACGAGCAACTCACAGAACAACGTATCGAGGAAAATTTCGGTTTTTCCGTCAGATGCATCCAGAAATAAGAGACTTTCCGCAATAACCAGCTATTTAAAATTCTCTAATAATTTAAAACAGGCCCTTGGGGGCCTTTTTTAATAACCGCTACATCCAAACGTAATGTTCGGCAAAGTAAAAAAAAAGAACCCGCCTTTTGGACGGGTTCCCTTGTTAAGACTTTAACCTAACCGATTAGCGACGATACAGACGTTCACAATCCCTGATATCACGGGCGCCGAACATTCTGCCATTGCGCGGATCCTTACAATCCACACGACCCGGACGATCACGACGATAGTCAACAGTCATCCAGACGTCGCCATTGCTGCAATAGAAGTCGTAGCGTTTTTCCTTGAAACCATGGAAGCATTCGCCGCGGCTGAACTTAATCTGTTCGTTTTTGTAGCGATCCGGATGGATCTTGTCATGGCGATCGCACTTCGGTTCCACAAAGTCACACCTCGGAGGAGGTGGCGGAGGTGGCGGAGGAGGTGGAGCAGCATGGTGCGGTCCCGGAGGAGGTGGCGGAGGAGGAGGAGCAACGTGTTCTGGCTCACTCTTCTTCTTATTGATGTTTATCGTCAAAGCCATAGCAGAAGTGCTGCAGAGCAACAACGACAAAGCAGCAGACAAAAGAATTTTGTTCATGTTACCTCGTTTGTGTTTTCATTGAACCTAAGTTAAATGTAACTTAAAATTACCAACGTAGTTCAAAAATAACACCTTTTTTTTAAAAGTTTCCTCTAAAGTGTATTTTTTTGAGGATAAAACGCAGAGATTCCATCAGTTTAGTATGAAATTTATCTAAATCAGTTCCTCAGGAGGTAACTTGTCTGTTTTTTCCGGTTCCTGATAACACGTTTCCGGCACCTGAACCTGGTTCTGGAAGTACGCGCGATGCGAAACAATTACTTTCTCACGAGCGAATTCTGCATTCTGCCATTCGCCAATCTGCACATCCTTGCCTTCCAGTTCCTTGTAGTTCTGGAAGAAGTTGCGTGTAATGCGCAAAAACATTTGGTCCACATCGCTAATATCGTGAATCGGGCGTGGATTGAATACAGGCACACCAAGTACTTTGTAATCCTTCTTGCCGCCATCAGTCATGTCCAAGGCGCCGATAACGCGGCAGGTACAGACGGTTCCCGTCGCAATGGACGCAGGACTATAAATGAGCATGTCCAAAGCATCACCATCATCAGCCTTGGTACTCGGGATAAAGCCGTACGAGCAAGGGTAGCTCATCGAACTCAACAGGCAGCGGTCCAGGCGAAACACATGCAAACGTTCGTCATATTCATACTTAAGGTTCGTGTCCTTGCCGATTTCTACTACACAATCGACTTCGTAAGGATATTTGCGACCGATAGGCAAATCCAAATAGTTAATAGCCATTCATATTCTCCAGGAGCTAATCCATAAGCTCTCAAATTATTTCAACCATAAATGTTAACTCAAATTTAACATTTATTTGCAAAAATTAAAGGTTTCTTTTTCAGAGCCGTGTTTAACAGCACAAAATCAGCGTCCCCTCCAACGCGCACAAGTCGTCCTATCATACAGTCCCAAATGGAACACAGGTTCCCCACGATCCGGACTGTAGCCAATTTCAACACGGATGCGATCTAAAGCAGGAATTATAAAATGAATACCGCCATAGACAGCCCCTTCGTAATTTTTCCAACCGGGCAGTCCCTTATTCCAAAGAATACTTCCATCAAGCCCTGCAACAAGCTGAATTCCATAGAAAAAGTTTATGCCCCACAAGGAAGCAGAGCGCCTATCAATCAAGACAAATCGTTCCTCAAGCGTCAAAAGCGCCTCATGAACACCCACATGAAGGGAATCCGCATAACGCCCACGGAATGTATTCACCCCACCATGATGATAATAATCAAAATGCCCCACCTTTCCAGGACGATAGCGAACTAGAGCCGTAGCCCCGGTCACAAAATTTCCAAAGGTATAATAGGCTCGCGCATCATTCAGGATTTCCCAATAGTCACTCCCATGAGTTTTCCCTATGCCAGTGTGCGTCAGCATATACTCATAATAAATACCCTCGCGAGTATCCAGTTCACGATCGCGGAAATCTAGAGCAAAACCTATTCCAAATTCCGGCAAATGTCCCAAACCACCTTCAACATAACGATACGCCCCCGTAAACAGAAGCGAGAAACAAGACATCATGTCCCAATTCACATCCAAATCAAGGAGCCAGTTCCTATCTTGAAAATTGCGAATATCATCCCAGCTGTCTGTATGGGAAAACTCAAAATTCCACCCTAGTGGAAGACCTAACAGATAGGGCGAACTGACGTATAAAGCATATTCATTATTGACGAAAAAATGATTAAGGGCTGTTCGATAGTGTAATTCTGCACGAATATCTTCGCCAAAGACGTTCAAATCCGCAAGAGCAAGCCCAATCATCAAACCGCGGTCTGTCGGCTTCGGATCGGGAGACGGAATCCAGCGAAAAATTTCCTTGAAACGATACGTGAGCGCCACTTCAGATGAGTTCATCTGCGAAGCTTCGCATATCGCAGAGACTTCCGTAAAAAGGTCCAAGTCCAGAAGGTGCGACTTTTCTGATTGAAATTTTTGCGAGGAATAGATATCCCCTACAGCATGTTCGAGTTCACGGGAAACAACGTGTGGATGCGTATAATCAAGTCCTTCGTAATTGATTGAGACTATTCGCATACCATCGGCACAGGAGACATCTTCAATATTTTCTGCAAATACAGACGATGTGTTCATCAACACCCAAAGACAGCTAAACAGAAAAAATTTTTTGATACAGGAAATCACAGCACCTCAGTTTTCACAACGCCACCGCAAGGCAGCTTTGAAATAGACGTAGATTAAATGTAAAAATAGAAAAGATGGAAAATTTTGCTATCTTTGGGGGGCACAAAGAGGTTTTTTATGTTAGACTTTCTCGCAAATTATTGGGTTTACCTGGTCATCCTGGTAGTTCTTGTAATTCTATTTTTCGCAGCCCGCGGAGCCTTAAAGGGATTGAAGGCTCGTAGCCCATTCAATCTTGAAAACATCCGCAAGAGTACCGAGCCGAACTTTCTTGCGCTTCAGCAAAAATCCAAGGCTTTGCTCGCCGATGCCGACATGACTTGCGAAATCAAGCCGGGCAGTAGCCAGGTAATTCCGCAGAAGGAAGACTTAAAGTTTTTCCGTCGCGCCGTGTCCCAGAAGTTCAAGTTGGCAGTTTTCCAGGTTCCTGGTACGAACAAGGTTGTGTTCTTCTTCTGCAAGACAGAAGCAGGCCTCCGCCGCCGTATCGAAAATCTCGTCATCAACCAGAAGTTCCGCGAAGGCAAGCCGCCTTATCTCGACGTCGCTACCGGCGAAAAGCTCAGATACCCGAAGGCTTAAGCAGCGTTAAATCTGCAGAAGCAGTGGTTAGTGGTTGGTGGTTAGGGGAAAGTTTGGCGCTTCGCGCGGGTTTACTCGGAGGCGAGATGCGCTTGGAATGCGGCGTTAAATCAGCGGAAGAAGTAAACAGTGGTTAGTGGTTGACGCCTTTGGCGTCCGCTGCTTCGACTCGGATATAGAAATGAGCGAGCTCATTTCTGCATCTCTCACCTTGCTCGCTCTTGGTAAACAGTGAAAGTTTGGCGGCTGCGCCGCGGGGAGCAATTATGAGTTATAAGTTATTAATTATGAGATGAAAGTTTGGCGGCTGCGCCGCAGTTTTACTCGGAGGCGAGATGCTTTAGAGAGATGCAGCGATAAACCGAGGAACGTTGGATTCTATCGCCTGCGGCTTCAGAATGACAGCCCCCAACCCCCGCGCATCTTCAGATGCAAAACTAAATCCTAGCCACTAAATCCTAACCTACACATTTCTAGCAGCTAAAATTGTTAATTGTTCATTGTTAATTGTTCATTGTAAAAATGCGAACCTACACCGACCTTGCTCTTGCTGAAGAAAATGGAAAATTAGAAGATGCGGTTGCCTCCACGAGGAACCTGCTGATTGAAGCACCTACAGGAAGCGGAAAGTCGCTGTACATTCCCTGGTTTCTGAGCAAGCACTTCAGCGGTCGAATTGTCGTGCTGCAGCCGCGCCGCATCGCGGCACTCGCCCTTGCGCAATATTCTGCAAAGCTCCACGGAGAATCCTGCGGAAAGACCGTCGGCTACCAGTTCAGACAGGACAGTTGCAAATCCGACGCAACACGCATCTTATTCCAGACCTACGGCAACTTCTTGCAAGAGCTTCTGCATGGCAAGCTGAACGCAGAATGGGTCATCTTCGATGAATACCACGAACGCAAGGCCGACATGGATTTGTTGTTCGCCTATCTGCTGAAGCTACAATGCAATCCGCAGGCGAAGGCGCCACGTATCGCCGTCATGTCCGCAAAATTGAACCGCAAAGAAATGGAGAAGACTCTCGGAGTCCAGTGTCTGGAACTCGGGCATCCGCTCTACCCTGTACAAATTCTGCATCAGGCGGGCACATCGGGCGCATCGCTTGTCGCAGGAATCGGCATCGAGAACGAAGTCGTCCGCGCACTCCGCACACTTTACAGGAACAACATTTGGCAAACGACGCTCGTCTTTTTACCGGGCAAGGCCGAAATCGCACGTTGCCATACAGCGGCATTGGAAGCTCTAGGCAACAACTGCGCCGATTTTCTGGAGCTCTACGGCGGCCAAGACAAGGAGACTCAAAACCGTATTTTTGAAGAAACGGAACAGCCACGCGTCATTTTTACGACCAACATCGCTGAAACTTCCATCACCGTCCCGAACGTCACAGGTGTTGTGGATTCCGGCATTGAACGCGTAAGCGAATATGACGACAGCGAAAAAGTGGACGTTCTCCGCACCTTGCCAATATCGCTACAGAACGCAATCCAGCGAAGTGGCCGTAGCGGCAGAACGCAGAACGGCTGCGCCATCCGCCTCTGGACCGAAGATTTCGAAAAGCACATGCCGCAGGGCATCATCCCCGAAGTGACGCAAATCGAGCCCTCGGAACTTTTATTGCAAAAGGCGATGCTCGAAAGCTCTCTCAAAGACAACAGCGGTAGCGACAGTAATTGCGAACTTGAGCTTCCCACGCCCATTCCCGCTGCACGCGAAGCTGTCGCAAAAAAAATACTCGAAGGTTTCGGGATGTTGCAAAACGGCTGCATCACGGAACTTGGCAAGCGCGCCATCCAGACGCCGATTTCAAGCATTCCACTTGCGCTCATTCTCGCCAATGCAAAAAGTACCGCAGACCTTCCCGACTTGCTGCTCGCCGCCATGGCGTGGATTCACTCCGGCACCGAATTTGTACAAAAGTCAAAAGTTCCACTGAACCTTTTTACACTCGCAAGCGATTCACTTTCGGGAGCAATCAACATGCCACGCGAAGTATCGTTTACCCTGCGCAGCCTCCGCGACTACCGGGCGACATTCAGCAAATCGAACTCAGTAAGCACACCAAATTCAAAAGACGCGAACACCTCATCGGAAAACTTCATCTGCAAGCAACTGCTCAAGGCATTCCCCGACCGCCTCGCCACACCGAACGGAAATACGTATAAACTAGACAACGGAAATACAATTCGCCTTCAAGCAGACGATTCGCCCTTTGCGCTCCTAGCGCTCACCATGCTCCGCACCGGCGGCGGAAGCAAATCGGAGCTGCGTGTAAGCCTCTTCGCCCCCGTTCCTCAGGAACTTCTCTCCGACCAGAACGAGTCCATCCGCTTTGAGCTTCTGTGGCGAAGCGGACAGGAGCGTTTTATCGGAGTCGAAATCCACGAAACAGGCGAAGGCGACAACTGTCGCGAACTCAGCCGCAAGGAAATCCTGCCGCAGGAATCATCCCCGAAAGTTCTCGCCAAGCTCAAGGAGCTGACCGTTGAATCATGGCGCGACAAACTGGAAAAGGAGAACTGGACAGGTCGCTTCCTCACAGAAAACATGCAGACGCATCTCATCAAGATGCGCTTGGCATCTAGACTTTATCCAGAATACGGACTTCCCGAATTCAACGAAGAGGATATGGAGCTCATCTTCAACGAATTCACCGACGGAATTTTCCTGTTGCGCGACTTGAACGAGGACCGCTACAGAAGCATTGTCGAGGATTACTTCGGAAAATCCATGCTCGCCTGGCTTGCAAAGACATTCCCCGACCACTACATGCTCCCGAACGGGAAACGCGCCCGCTACAGTTACCAGGAAGTTGCAACAGACAGCGAGCTTTCTAGCCGCAACCCGCAGCTAATGACTGCAAGTATCGAGGGCGTCCTCGTCGAAATATCAGCACGCATCGAGGACCTGATGCAGCTTCGTGGCGAACACAGAATCGCCGACGGAAAGCTAAAAGTCCGCTACGACATACTAGCACCGAATTTCCGCACCATTCAAAAGACATGGGACTTGACTAGTTTTTGGCAGAATACATACGCAGAAGTCCGCAAGGAACTTCGGGGCCGCTATCCGAAGCACCCCTGGCCCGAAACAGTTTTATAAAAAAGTTCAACATCCCAAGATGCTGAACTTCCTACTGTCTACTTCCTACAGTCTACTTTCTACAGTCTACTTCACCTGGTAAATCGTCAACGTCTTGCTGTATTCATAGCTGACGACGAGGAGTGCGCTCCCCTTCAAAGGACTCTTTTCTGCAGGAATGAACAAGACGCCTTCCGGACCGCGGTCGTTCGGATCCAGATAAAAATCGACAAGCTTCGGTTCGCGGCCTTTTTCAACGCCGGTAACGTCGAACACGGCGATGCCGCTGGTGCGTTCCAATCCGACAAAAGCATAACGTTTGCCGTTAACGATACCGTAAGTCACATTCTCCGGTTCGCATCCCTTGTCTTCGCTGCGGCTATCCATCTTGACTTTTTTCTTCTTTGCATTCCAGTTGAAGTAATCCGGCGCGACTTTAGCAACCACGCGTTCCAGCTGATCGCCAGAATCCCAGACTAGCTTACCGGAGGCGCCATCAAAGATGCTTATGGAGCGCGTGCCGAAGCTGTACATGTACGGACACTTTCCATTCGGCTGTTTATCAGGAGCGACATCGCAGCGTTCCAGGTTGCTTACGGACAGATTCTGCAATTCGCCTAATGTTTTTGCATCGAAGACTTTTGCATCCAGGCGGTTCTGCTGCGAAAGTATCACAGGAGACGTCACATCGGTCCAAGCCTTGAAATCATTGACAGGTTCCCCTTCGTTCGCCGTAAGCACAAATGTCTTGCCAGAAGCGGAGAATGCAGAGATTCCATCTGGCTGGCGCAAACCGCGCAAGGGATAGTTCTCAATCTCAATTTTCTTGTTGCTCTTGACATCCAAACCGAAGCCCGGCTTGGAATGGTCTACAAAGCCAAGCGGAAATACACCGGTAATTTTTTCGGTGACGACATCCAGCTTCGCAATCGCATTGTTCTCCTGCAAGCTAATCCAGGCGGTCTTGGAATCTTCAGAAACAGTGATATATTCAGGTTCCAGCGACTGTACAAAGGACTGCACGCCCGTTTTGCGGACACCCGCAGCCATAAGGGCCGCTGTATCCAGGGCATCAAATTTTGCCACCTTGATTTGCGGATTCTTCCAGCCGTTCGCGCCATTCAGCACAGCGACACCGCCTTCCGGATCAATCGAAAAATCCTCGGACGGAGAACCTTCGCAAGCGACCAGCAACTTTTTTCCATCCGGCGTAAACGTAATCATGTCCGGCTGATGACAGACTTCATAGTTACCGAGCACTTCAACGGAGCCGCTGTAGCGCATCACCTGCACATGCCCCTTTTGCCATTCAGGGTCATTCAGCAAACTCACCGCAACAAGATTTCCGTGGACAGTAACGCTAGAGGCATTCCCCGGAAGTTTCAACGAACCGGAAACCACCGGCTGCATCGGATTCTTCAAGTCCACAATTTCAAGTTTATCGGAACCGCCTACAACGAACAACGTTTTCGCATCAGGCATGTAAGCCGATATTTCAGCGTTATCCGCATTCATTTGGGCAACGGGCTTCAACACGTCAGAAAGCTGAAAAGCGAATGAAGCCGAGCCGCACAAGGCCAAAGCCAAAGATATCTTTTTCACTATAACCTCCGTTGAAATCCCATCCACCAAAATTTACTTCATTATAAGCCACATAATTAAAAGTCCAAGCCCGACTCCACCAAAAAAGGAAGACCCCGCAGCCATCGCAGAAGACTGTTGTTCTTCTTCCTTTTTCTTTTCGGCTGCGCTAATGGTCACACCCAAAGCTCTTGCACAAACATCGTTTTCCGATTTCACCATATTGTAGCTCTGTTCCCAATTAGCGGACTTCGCCTGTTCCGTCTCGATCATCTTGCGCAAAGAATCCTTTTCCATACTACAGGAACTATCGTGAACAGCCATCACACTATCGCGAATTGAAATTTCCGCTTTCATTTCTGCAATGGAATCAGCAGGAGTCTGCGCCACAGCCACAGAGACAGCCAATAACATAAAGATAAACAATTTAAAAATGGACTTCATACGTTCCCCGCATTACCGATTCATGTCTGCAAAAATACGCTTCCAGCCCTCTTCGGGAATAAGCGCGCCCATCACCTGCACAACTTCGTTGGACACAAGACTTCCGAGTTTTCCAGAACGCTCCATATCCCAGCCGTTCATGTAGCCGTACAGGAATCCCGACGCCCAGAGGTCGCCGGCACCGGTCGTGTCAATCGCCTTCGCACTCCCCGCCGATACGCGAGTCACAGTGCCATCCTTAGCAATCAATGCGCCACGCTTGCCAATCTTTACGACTGCGACTTTCGCCTTTTTCGCAAGCACTTCAAGAGCGGCCTCTTCTTTAACACCCGCATAAGCAAAAGCCTCATCTTCATTTGCGATGATAATGTCAATCATCTTCTTTGCAAAAAGTTCGTCGAACAAGCTGCGGCATGCTTCGACAACGCCAAACGAACTGAAATCCAAGGCAGTTTCTACGCCAAGCGAGCGTGCCAACTCAAAGGATTTTTTAAAGCATTCGCCATTAAAAGCGCGATAGCCTTCTGCATAGAGAAGCCCAACACCATCATAAAGCGCCGGTACAAAGTCGTCGGAAGCAAGAAAATCCGAAGCACCCAAATACGTCCACATGGAACGCTGCGCATCAGGAGTCACAGCAGAAAAGACGCAACCCGTCGCCGCATCCGAAAACCCCATCTTGGATTCGACACCGTTACTTTTCAAGTGATTCTGGAACAGGTTTCCAAGTTCATCATGACCAATTTTACTGATAAACGCAGCCTTACCGCCAAGGCGAGAAAGTCCAACCATAGTATTGCAAGTGGAACCGCCCGGAACGCGAATAGGATTTTCAAGGCTTCCAAGGAATTTTTCCATCTGGGACCAATCCACCATATTCATGCCGCCCTTCTGAACACCCTGGGCAGCAATCCACTCGTCACTGACGTTAGCCAAAATATCAACAAGGGCCGCGCCCATGCCAAGAACCTTCTTCATTACATACCTCCGCGACGGCGACGCATACGGTCGCCTGCTTTCAATAAAAATTCCTTTTCAGATTCCGTCAGGGACTGGATACCATAACGATTGACTTTTGTCAAAATATCATCCATCCGCTTCTGTTCATCCATGTAAAAGACTTCACCTTCAAGCACTTCAGAACGACCATCCCGATTTCCATAATAGCGACTGGACTCAGAGCGAGAAGAGCGATTATTTTCATATTCCTCCGGATGCCTCGAGAACAAACGAAAGATTCCGGAAAGCGGAGAATGATGCATAAATTTTGGCACATCATGATAAAAGGCCATATAGATGAAGCCGCCTACGACACCGCCGAGATGGGCAAAATGCGCAATCGCATCCCCAGAATTCGACAGCAGCACATCGAGCGCAATCAGGACCCAAATCGCATGCTTGATTTTCATCGGGACAATAAAGAACAACAGCAGCTGCCGTTCGGGGAAAAATTTGTAATACGCGACAAAAATACCCATCAACGCACCCGAAGCACCTATAATCGGATTGTTAGAAAGTCCAAGCAGACTCATACCGACACTGAAAACAGCGGCAAAAATACCACAGAAAAAATACATGCCCACAAAATGTTTCGCCCCCATCCACTCAGCCACTTCGACACCAAACATCCACAGCATCATCATGTTGAACAGGAAATGAATAAAACTCACATGGACAAACATATAAGTTACATAACGCCAAACTTCCAAGGGACTCGTCGGCAGGAACGCTCCAAAATAAAGAATAAATTCCTTGACGTTTCCATACCCTACACCCGGAACATTAAAATAAATTTTAAACAAAGATCCAAAGACAAAGGAAAGTCCAAAAACAACAGCATTTATCAAAAGCAGTGTTCGTACAGCCTTGGGCAAAAAAGCAAAAGGTTTCATTTACCTTGACCTCCTTGATATTATTTTTTTCATAACGACACTGGGGACAAACTTAGAAAGATATTCAGACAATTCATTTTCATCTTGTGCGCATTTCATCAATTCACGCACAGCAGTACTGCTCACCGCCAAATTTTCCGGGGAGCTGAACAGAAGAACCGTTTCTACAGATTCATTCAACGCTTTGTTATTCCAGCAAAGCGACTGTTCCGCATCCACATCCGAAGCACCGCGAATCCCTCGTACAAGGAAATTCGCACCAACTTTTTTCATGAACATCACAGTAAGTCCGTCAAATTCGGCAACATGCACATTTGACATTTTTTCGACAGCGGCTTTTACCATATCGACGCGTTCCTCGACACTGAACAGGTACCTCTTTTCAGCATTGCACGCAACCACAACCCACAGTTCATCAAAAAGTTGCGAAGCTCGTGCAACAATATCCAAATGCCCTTTGGTAAACGGGTCGAAGGAACCTGCAAATACAGCCACTTTTTTCATACGGCTATAATTTACAAAATAACAGATGACAAGGCGAAGCCCAATCGCCCAAGAAGCGGCACACTAGCCGTCAGCACGATGAATCAAGAGCGAGGATTCGCCGTACTTGCGAATTCTGAGCACTCCGGCCTCCTCGGCTTCTTTCGCCCAAAGCGGTAGGTTACGACTTGGAGCCTCAAAGACAGCTACACCGCGAGGTGTCAAGCAATTCCAAAAACTGCGCAAATCGGGGTAAGCGACATCCTTGAAAGGCGGATCCGCATATATCAAGTCGAACTTTCCACTCACGCAAAGCGCCTCATGCGAAAGTTGCATCACATCCTTTTCAAGAAGCGTCAGCTGCGAAGCCACTTTCAGCAACTTGTAGCTATCCAGAATCATCCGCGCCTGCACATGGGCAAGTTCCACCGCCACAACCTCGGAAGCTCCACGGCTCACAGCCTCAAGTCCCATAATGCCGGAACCGGCAAAAAGGTCAAGCATCCGAAAGCCGTCCACATTTTGCAAAATGTTAAAGAGGGCTTCCCTTGTCCGGGAAGCCGTCGGTCTAGTTTTCATGGTATCGGGAGACTGAACATTCCGCCCCCGCATCATTCCACCAGTAATTCTAATGGGCATTAGCGCAACACAAGCATTTCGAAGCGCATCGAAGTGACAACATCCTTCTTCGCAAACTTCATTTCTGTTTTCTGGATGCCAACGCGAATCGGAGAAGCCGCAAGAGCTTCAACAAAGGCCTGTACATCTGGGAAAATAGCCGTAGTGGAAACCACATACGAATAACGCTTATAAACGCCAATATCCTCGATAACAGGCTTTTCAAAGCCATTGAAATGGACCTTCTTCGAAAGAGCCAAAGCCTTAAGAGCCTTGATTTCTGCAGGGATTTCGGCAGCCGCGACAAAATTTTTCACAGCAGAAACATTAGCGTTCGCCACATTATATTGCCCCATAGCAACAACTTCTGTCGTAGCATTTTCAGGCAGAGCAGGTGTTCTAAATTGGCTACTCACAGATTTCATGCGGTCAAGGAAGGCCTTCTGCGAAGCAGGCTTTGTAGCAACGCCACGCACATAGAAGAAGTTTGGAGCCTGATACACGAAATTCGAGAAACCAATATCATCCGGAGTTGCCGTACTCATGAACGAGAAGAACTGCGACAAGGAAGCACGCTGATAGGAAATTTTTTCCAACGGCAACATGGCGTTATAGTCTCTTCGTTTGTTATTAAACAAAGCCTGCGGATTGATTTCGCCCACAACCTGATTCACAGTCATAGCATCTCGCATTTTTGCAATAGCCTGAGCCTGGGCGGCCAAAGCCTCCGCAGACGGAGCGGAACTATTGACAACCACCTGTGGCTGTTCGCTTTCGGCACCGATTAGCGACAGATAGGATTTCGGCAAAACATCCTGCAAAACAGAAGGCACACCAAATACGCTAAAAACGCAACTCACGGCAACAACAGCAAATACCGCAGCAACGAGGCCCGCCACGGATTTCTTGCGCGACAGTTTGGCAAGTTCACTAACACTTGTCACATGAACCGGAGAAACAGCATCCGTTACGGATAAGCGCTCCGCAGCGTCAATCAAATTCATACGAATCATAATGCACCCTCCATTACATTAAGCGCAGCACCGATTGCACCAACACAGCTAAGCACGGTGTTGGAACCAGCATCGTCCATCGGCAGTCCGAGATGAGCGAAAGAATCCATCAACGTAATCTGGTACCCTTCCATTGCAGCCGTAAAAGCCTCAATGAACAAAGGATCCGCAGACATTTCGCCGCAAAGCCTAATGGACTTTGCCTTGGCGGCATGCACCATGTTCTCCGTTTTAGCAAGTTCAACCTGCTTGAGAATTTCCTTACTCAAGATAGGATAAGCTTCTTCGCCAGAACGTCCCATCATGGAAAGCGTTGACACACAGCGCAATGCAAGAAGATTGTCCCTATCAATCCACATCAACGTTACGCCGGAATAATCAGCCTTGACAATACATGTTACCTCGCTGATTTTCTCGCCGACATCCATCAAGTTGATAATGGACAAGACATCCACTTCCATGGATTTCGGGGCAAGAGCCTTGGAACGGAACCCTTTGCGAAGTGCATCCACCCATTCACGTCGGACAGCAATCAAAAGCACAGTATAACCGAGTTCATTATCGCCACCCAACGTCTTGAAATCGATGACATACGCGTCATCACTTTCCGCATTGGTGAACTGTTTCAAATACCAACGAAGATATTCAGCAATATTAGCCGAAGCTTCGCTTGGAACATAAACCTTGCGGATAATGGACCTAAACGCAGGAACGGCAACTGAAATAGCCTCGATCTTTTCAATCTGATTGTCGTCCACCCACTGCTGAAGGACCGATTCAAACGTGAAAACATCATCTATAGGACTGGTCTCTGTTTCAAGAACGGCAGTCTTAACGACCCGCTTTTCTGCGGAATCAAGAAGAGCGAGCTTCAAGGAAGCTGCGCCAACTTCAACACCAAGGTAAATCTTTGTATCGCTCATATTTACAACAATTAAAAAATTTTCTTAACATAAAACTAATCAAAAATTATCTGTTGAAGAATACTTTCTAATTTTTTCTTGCCAATTCCTGGTACTTTTTGCAAATCTGAGGCGTTTTTAAAGGGACCAAGGGCATTTCTCCGCTCTAAAATTTTCTCGGCAAGCTTCGGACCAACACCTTTGATAGCGCACAAATCATCAAATTCTGCGCTATTTATGGGTAGCGGAAACACGACCGCCTTCTTTTTCTGCCTTTTTTCCCGTTTTTCAGTAGTATTCACTTGAGCACTTTCGCTAGAAAAAGCTTCAGTAAAAGAAGCAGAGCTCAAATATTCCAATTTGGACGAACTTGAAGGGGAATTTAAGGGAACAACAACGTCTTCACCCACCTCAAAACTCTCAATGGAAGGGAGTCCCCAGGGTAAAAAACGTAAAATGAAGCCTATAACAAACAATGTAAAGGCCAAATACAGGATTTTCTTTTCGGATGCGTTCATCACACGCCTTCTAGTTACTTTTTAGAAAGACGATTATAACAAACGATATAGAAAATGATTTTATTAATAATTTTTCAAAAGATTTTCGATGGTTCGGGCATCGCTTGGCACGTCAACGGAAACTGACGGATAGCGGCTCCTCACCACGCGAATTGGACGTTTTCCGAGGATGCGCATCTGCTCCAGGGAGCGTTCCAACTCCAGACTGTTCTGCGGAATCGAAGCGAATTCATCCCGAGAAAGCCTGGAATAAGCGTATATGCCCTGATGCTGCAGCCATAGTTCGGCCCCTTCGGCAGGAATGTTCCTTGAAAAGTCAACGGCAAAATCGTCCTTCACAAGAATCTTCACCACGGTCTTGAGTCCAACTTCCGCAGGATTCAAGGGGCAAGAAACAGTCACCCAGCAGTCGGGATGTTGCTCAAGCGTCCGCGCCACATCGCAGAGGACCGAAGGTTCCACAAGCGGTTCATCGCCCTGCAAGTTGACCACCAGGTCCAGATTCAGGAGGCGCGCCGCCTCGGCTACGCGGTCGGAACCTGTTGCAGCGGGGCCAGTCATCACGTATTCAAAGCCGGCCTTTGCAACGACTGCCGCAATGGCATCGGAATCCGTGGCGCAGACAATCCGCTCGAAGCAACCGGCCATGCGGGCCCGTTCCAACGTGCGGACAATCATCTCCTTGCCGCAGAGTTTTATCAGCGGCTTGCCGGGAAAGCGGGACGACCCCATTCTAGCAGGAACAATACAATGAACCATGGCAATTAACAATTAACAATTAACAATGAACAATTAACAATGAACACAAATGCGTAAGGCGAGAGCAGCGCGAATGCTTGCATTCGCATTGCCGAGCCTAGCATTTGGCATAGGAACGAAGTGACTATGCAATTAACACAAATGCGTAAGGCGAGAGCAGCGCGAATGCTTGCATTCGCATTGCCGAGACCAGCATTGAACGCCTACGGCGTCCGCAGCTGCGGTTATGAAATATCAAAATGCAAGCATTTTGCTGCTTCATAACCTTGTATGCTGTTGGCACGGGAGCGCAGCGACTGTGCAATTAACACAAATGCGTAAGGCGAGAGCAGCGCGAATGCATGCATTCGCATTGCCGAGCCTAGCATTGAACGCCTTCGGCGTTCGCAGCTGCGGTTATGAAATATCAAAATGCAAGCATTTTGTTGCTTCATAACCTTGCATGCTGTTGGCACAAGACCCCGAGCTTGACTCGAGGGATTGTGCAATGAACACAAATGCGAAAGGCGAGAGTCGCGGCCGTGGTGGACGCTTTCAGCGTCCATGGCTTCGCTCACAAATAATCGTAAACAAGTTTACGATTGCTTGATTCGCTTGCGCATTGTTGCACGGACACCTGTCCTCGTGCCTGTCCTCGCGCCTGTCCTCGCTTGACGGGGATGACGGGGATGATCGAGGCTTGCATTGAAC
>JAZLIJ010000188.1:0-5197 GCA_045617325.1 Fibrobacter sp. | reverse complement strand
CTAAGACCGCTTGGCCCCCGACTTTTCCTCAAGAACCTCGGCCCGGTCGACAGCCTTGACGTGGCGCTCCTCCAGAAGCTCGTCTTGCAGCCGCTCTTCGACATCGACGATCCGCGCACTTCGAAGCGCATCGACTTCGTCGGTGGCATCCGCGGTCTCGGTGAACTTGTGAAGCGCGTCGATAGCGGTGAATGCGCTTGCGCGTTTGCCATGTATCCGACGACTCTCGACCAGCTGATGAACATTGCCGATGCCGGCGCTATCATGCCGCCGAAGAGCACTTGGTTCGAGCCGAAGCTCCGCGACGGTCTCCTGGTGCATACGCTTGACTAATCGCCTTTTACAGAGAAACGAAGTCCTCCTGGTTTGTCCGGGAGGATTTTTTAGTTTGATGCGACTTTGATTTTGAAGCCGATTTTGTGGCCTGTCTCGAAGCCGAAAAGCGTGCCTTTGTGAATTTCGTAGAAGGCCCCGAAGCTGAAAGTTTTTGAATAAATTAGAATGCTTCGGGCGAGGTCGAATTTGATTTTCATTCCTTTGTACTTGTCGTCCATTTTTGACCAGGGCTTTTCGAGGTTCCTGTTTTCGGATTCGTTGACGCGGTACTGATAAAGGAATGTTTCGGTGAATTCCCAGCCGGTGTTCCTTTGGAAATTCCAGAACGGTTTCCAGGAGAAGGAGGCTGTAAAGCCAATTTCGTCGCCGGGCTTGTAGTTGGATTCTTCGAGGAACAGGTTGTAGCGGAGGGATGTTGCGAGGAGCAGCCGTCTGGATACGTGGAGAAACGTAAACGGCTCGATGTTCAGCCTGTGAAAACGGTCCTTTTGCGAGCCCTCTCCGGGCGGAAATCTCCAGCCGATGTTGAGGCCTGCGTTGCGGTAGAGGAGCGCTTTTGCGCCGACGTATGTCTCGTTGAATCCGTTGATGTGCAGGTTGCAGTAGTTGTGAATGTAGCCCTTGGTCGAGTATTCGTAGCTGTAGCTTAAAAAGCGGAACGAGGCGTCGGCGTAGATGCTGAATGCGGGGGAGAATGCGTATTCGCTAGAGAGGGTGAAATCCGTGCTGTAAACGTCGTCGACCAATTCCAGCGACTGGTCGATGGAGATTCCTGTCGCGGGCGGAAACTGCGGATGCAGCGCTTCCGTAGCCCCGATGACGATGGGGCATGCCACAAGAAGAAAACTCAAGAATTTGACCATGATATGTTAAAATATAAGAAAGATTTTGTGGAATTTTTGAAACTTTTGCTTGATGCTTATATTTCGCTTTCTTTGAAAGAAATGGGGGAGCATGTCAAAATTTTGACAGTGTTTTAATTTATATTTTTGCCGTAAAGTCGCCCTTGCGAAAGGGAAAAAGTCAAAGGTCCGTATGGCAAGAGTATCAAAATCCGCGCAGTCCGCTTCGGCGGAAAAAGCCCCTGCAAAAGCAAAGAAAATCGTTCCTGAAAAATCCGTCGAGGCATCCCTCTGGGAATCGGCTAACAAGTTGCGTGGAAGCGTTGAACCGGCTGAATACAAGCATGTGGTTCTCAGCCTTATCTTCTTGAAGTTCGCAAGCGACAAGTTCGAAGAGCAGCGCACAAAGTTAATCAAGGCTGGCCGCGAAAAGTACCTTGAAATGCCCGAGTTTTACAACAAGGACAACGTGTTCTACCTGGAAGAAACTTCCCGCTGGAGCTTTATCGTAGAACACGCCCGCCAGGCTGACATCGCCCTGCTTATCGACACGGCTCTCTCCAACATCGAAAAGAAGAACAAGAGCCTCCGAGGCGCTCTCCCTGATAACTATTTCTCCCGCCTCCAGCTGGATGTGGCAAAGCTCGCCGCCCTGATTAGCGACATCGATGGCATCGACACCATCAAGGACAAGGAACAGGATGTCGTTGGACGTGTTTATGAATATTTCCTTGGCAAGTTCGCCATTGCCGAAGGCAAGGGAAAGGGCGAATTCTATACCCCGAAAACAATCGTTGGCCTTATCGCCGAGATGATCGAACCCTACCGAGGCAAGATTTACGACCCCTGCTGCGGTTCGGGCGGAATGTTCGTGCAGAGTATGAAGTTTATCGAGGCTCATCACGGCAACAAGCGCGAAGTCTCCATTTACGGCCAGGAATATACCGGAACTACGTACAAACTAGCCAAGATGAACCTTGCCATTCGAGGCATTTCCGGGAACCTGGGCGAAAAGCCCGCCGACACCTTTGCCGAAGACCAGCACAAGGATTTGAAGGCCGACTTCATCATGGCAAACCCGCCATTCAATCAGAAGTCCTGGCGCGCCGAAAACGAACTCCTTGATGACCCCCGCTGGAAGGGCTACACCGTGCCGCCCACCAGCAACGCAAACTACGGCTGGATTCTGAACATGGTTTCCAAGCTTTCCGAAAATGGCGTGGCCGGCTTTTTGCTCAGTAACGGCGCACTCAGCGGCGAAGGTGACGAACAGCAAATCCGCAAGGAACTCCTCCGGAATGACAAGGTGGAAGCAATCCTTATTTTGCCACGCAACATGTTCTACTCCACCGACATCAGCGTTACCCTTTGGATCTTGAACAACAACAAGACCGCCCGCGAAGTAACCGTTGGCGAGGAATTGCGCAAGTACCGCAGCCGAAAAGGCGAAGTGCTCTTTATGGACCTGCGCCAGATGGGCGAGCCCTTCGAAAAGAAATACACCCAGTTCAGCCCGGCAGACATCGAAAAAATCAGCGGCACCTATCACAAGTGGCAAGTCCAGAAAATCAAGGACGAACCGGAATACTGCGCCACCGCAACCCTCAAGGAAATCGAAGCCAAGAACTGGTCCCTTGTACCCAGCAAGTACATCGAATTCAAGAACCGCGATGAGCAGGTGGACTTTGACGAGAAAATGCGCGGGCTCCAAGCCGAAATGCGCGAACTCCTCAAAGCCGAAAAAGAAAGCGAAAAGGAACTCGCCAAAGTGTTCAAGAACCTGGGATTTGAACTTTAGCTATTTCCCAATTTTAATATATTTTTATTTTTGGGAAATAGAATTTCTGGGGTGAAAAATGAAACTGATTGAAAGGACGGAATATCTTGATGTGCTGAAAAGAGTTCGAGGAACGCCTGACATTAAGGTGGTGACTGGAATTCGTCGTTCTGGAAAATCAAAGCTGTTAGACTCTTTTGCAACCTGGATCGGGAAGAACGATAAAAAGGCTAATGTAATCAAGATCAACTTTAATTTGAGCAAATTCAAGAACCAGATGAATTCTGAAGCTCTTGAAGAATTTGCAGAACAATCTTACAGACCCAAGAAAAATAATTATCTACTTATTGACGAAGTCCAGTTATGTGAGTCTTTTGAAAAGGCTTTGAATAGTTTGCATGCTTCGGAAAAATACGACATCTATGTAACAGGCTCCAATGCTTTTTTGCTAAGCAGTGATTTGGCTACACTTTTTACTGGGCGAACCTTTGAAATTCAAATTTTCCCCTTTTCTTTTGCTGAGTACACCAGATATTACAAGCCAAAGAATATCGATGCTTCTTTTGACGCCTATGTCAAAGAAGGTGGAATGGCCGGATCATACTTGTATAAAATGGAAAACGAAAAATTCCGTTATATTGGCGAAGATGTTTTCAATACCTTGGTTGTAAGAGATATTGTCCAAAAGTACAAAATCAGGAATAAAGTTTTTATTGAGAAACTGATTGTTTTTTTGATGGATAATGTCGGAAATATTACCTCTACCCGTAACATTGCCAAGACGATTAGCGCGGTCGGTGACGCAACTAACCACAAGACAATAGGGGCGTACATAGATTATCTGTGCAAGGCTTTTGCATTTTATAAAGTCCGCAGATACGATATTCGTGGCAAGCGCTATTTGACAACGGAAGACAAGTATTACCTATGCGACCATTCTTTTAGGTATGCAAGACTTGGCACTCGAAATATGGACTATGGACACATTTATGAAAACATAGTCGCAATGGAGCTGATGCGAAGAGGTTACCAACTTTATGTTGGCGTGTTGTACAAGAAAGAAATAGATTTCGTTGCCATGAAGCACGATGAAAAACTCTACATTCAGGTATCGGACAACATCACTGCCGAAAGTACGTTTGAACGTGAGGTAACTCCGTTGCTTGGAATTAAGGACGCATACCCTAAAATTCTGATTGCAAGGACAAATCACGAAACTTTTCAATACGAAGGTATTAAAGTTGTTGATATTTCAAGGTGGCTGCTAGGCATGGAATTCGGATATGAAGTGCCATAGAAATGAATTTATGAAGTGCTACTCCCGTTTTTATCATATTTTCGGAAGTGCTACTCCCGTTTTTCTTGTTTTTGAGGATATTTTTTTTACTTGTTTGCGAAAAGAATAATTTCCAGATTCAAGGAATTGGTTGAAAGCAAGTGAAGAATTTAAGGAATCTATTTGATGACTGAAAATAACTTGAAACGCCTAGGTGATTACATACGCCCTGTGGATGTGAGGAACAGGGATTTGGGGGTGACGCGGTTGATGGGCATAAATATTGAAAAGCGATTTATGCCGTCGGTTGCAAATGTTGTCGGCACGGATTTATCGAATTATAAGGTTGTTTCGAAAGGGCAATTTGCCTGCAACTTGATGCATGTTGGTCGCGACGAAAAAATTCCAGTCGCCTTGCAAAAGGATGACGAGCCGATAATTGTCTCGCCAGCCTATGTCGTTTTTGAAGTCGTTGATACGAATGTATTGTTGACCGAATATCTGATGATGTGGTTCTCTCGTTCAGAATTTGATCGCAATGCGTGGTTCTATACTGACGGCGATGTCCGCGGAGGTATGGATAGGGACGCTTTGTTTGATATGCAAATTCCCGTCCCCGCAATTGAAAAACAGCGTGAAATCGTAGCCGAATACAACACCCTCCAAACCCGCATTGACACAAACAAAAAACTCATCGCCACCCTCGAACAAACCGCCCAGGCCCTCTACAAACACACCTTCATCGACAACATCGACCCCAACAACCTGCCGCAGGGATGGAGAATGGGAACTGTCGGTGAGTTTTGTGCTAAAATGACATCCGGTGGAACACCTAGCCGAACAAATAATGACTATTGGAATTCCAAAGACTATCCATGGCTAAAAACAGGCGAAGTCCAAAACAATGTCATTTTCGAAACAGAAGAATACATCAGCGAAGCGGGATTGAAGAATAGTTCTGCAAAG
>JAZLIJ010000187.1:0-16974 GCA_045617325.1 Fibrobacter sp. | reverse complement strand
ACGAACCCGACCATCTTCGACGAAGGCATCAAGGCTGGCATTGCCAACGCTATCCTCATCAAGGTGAACCAGGTGGGTTCTGTTTCTGAAACTCTCGCTGCCATCAAGCGCGCTCAGGTTGAAGGCTACGCTCCGATCGTTTCCCACCGTTCTGGCGAAACCGAAGACACCTTCATTGCTGACCTCGCCGTCGGTACCGCCGCTGGCCAGATCAAGACTGGTTCTCTCTCTCGTACGGACCGCGTCTGCAAGTACAACCGCCTCCTCCGCATCGAAGAAGAACTCGGCAAGGCTGCTGTCTATGCCGGTGACCCGCGCAAGGCTTGCAAGGCTGCAAAGCCGGCTGCCAAGAAGGCTCCTGCTAAGAAGGCTCCTGCCAAGAAGTCCAAGTAAGGTGAGTGCTGCGATAGCCAAGCTCGCTTGGTTGGCATAGCCGAACCGATTGGACTGCGCTACGTAGTAGCGCCAAGCTTGCAAGAAGTAATTTCTCGTTGACCTGTATTGGTCGATGAAGCGAATGCTTAAAAAGGGACTGCGTGAAAACGCGGTCCCCTTTTTTTCGTACAAGTTAATTTACATGAATGTAATTTAGGACAACGTAAAATTGGCGTGGCGAGGCCGGTGTTTTGTCAAAGTATGGGCGTCTGGAACCACGTAAATACGGTGAATTGTAAAGTTTAGTAAATGTAAATTTTTTGTTATTTGCTTTTGCGCATATCAAAGCGGTTTTTTATGTTGCAAAAATTATTTTGAGATGGAATAATCTATATTAGACTTGATTTTTCATTTTTGGGCCCTAGCGGGCTTATAAATAAGAGGATACAAATGATTGGATTGAAATCGATTGCAAGAACGGCCCTGGCGCTTTCTGCAACTGGTGCTCTTTTTGGGTGTGGCGGCTCATCGGAAGATGGTCTCGCCAACGGCGCCCTGCCGCGTCAGGAAACGCTTTATTTGTCCGGGCAGCAGAATGATGCTCCTGGTACATTCAACCCGCTTGCCGAAAGCTGGATGACGACATGGCCTGTGAGCGGTCGTTTTAACTTGATGTACGAACCGCTCCTCACCTACAACTCACTCACCGGTGAAATTGAACCGCTGTTGGGAACGCTGGTTGAAGATAAGTCCAATAATGACAGTGTTGTTGTCGATTTGAATCCTGCTGCAAAGTGGAGTGATGGTGAAAAGGTTACGTCTAAGGACGTCATCTTCATCTACACGATGGGCGCCATCAATACGAGCGAACAGATTTCCGCCATCCATGTGGATACCGTTTCTGCCGAACCGGCAGGTGCAGTGGAACGTATTTCTTTCCTCGTGAACAAGGCTCAGCGCAACAATCCGCTTTCTGTGCGCGACTTGCTCCAGGCTATCCGCATTGTCCCGGCTCATGTGTTTGAACCGCTCATTGCGAAGCTCGGTTCCAAGGACGAAGTCAAGAAGCTTCCGATGGACAAGGATCCGATTATTTCCGGTCCGTACGCTCTCCGCAGCGCCGACCCGAACAAGATTATTCTTGAACGTCGCGACGATTACTGGGGCAATGCGGCCCTCCATAACGGACAGCTCCCTGCTCCGAAGTACATCGTTCACCCGATTTACAAGAACAACGAACATAACACGATTGCTATGCGTAGCGGAAACCTCGATGCTTCCCAGAGCTACATTCCGCGTATCAATCGCAAGGCTTCCGCCGGTGTCCACACTTGGCTGAACGAGCCGCCTTACTATCTGCCGGGCGCTATGCCCATGCTCATCATCAACACGCTGAAGGAACCTCTCAACGACAAGCGCTTCCGCCGTGCCTTGGCTACTGCCATTGACTACATGGCTCTCCGCAAGTTCGCTGTGTCCGACTACACTGACCAGATTCAGCCGGGCCTCATCATGCCGACGGCTCTCGAAGGCAAGTTCATCAACGGTGACGACTGCGGCAAGTTCGGCGTCAAGCTCACCATTACCGATGAAAAGGAACGTATCGAAACTGTGAAGCAGATGCTTTCCGAAGCTGGCTTCAAGTCCGTATGGAACAGCGACGGAACGCTCGACCACATGGAAAATGCGAAGGGCGAAAAGCTCCCGACTTTGTACATCACGAGCCCGAACGGCTGGACCGACTGGGAAGCCATGGTCACCATCGCTGTCGAAGGTATGCGCAAGGCTGGTATCGATATTCGTGAAGGCTTCGTGGATGGCGGTTCCTACTGGCCGGCCATGGGTCTTGGCAACTTCGACCTCATCATGCACAAGCCTGTTGCCGACGTGACTCCGTCGCTTCCGTGGAGCCGTTTCAACGAAATCATGGCTTCTCGTGACTGGCAGCCGCTTGGCGCCTGGGCCGGTACCAACATTGGCCGTTACAACCAGCCGGGTACTCCGGAATACCGTCCGGAAGTGGACCAGCTCCTTTCTGCGATTCCTCTCATGAAGGATGCTGATTCCATCAAGACCGCTTACCGCGAACTGAACAAGATCTTCATGGAAGATCAGCCGTCCATTCCGCTGGTCTATTTGCCGGAACAGTTCTATGAATTCAGCGACCGCGTCTGGACGAACTGGCCGACCGCTGAAAACCCGTATGCTCCTGCTCAGCTTCCGTGGGTAGCCTCGGGTACCAAGACCCTTTGGAATTTGAAGCTTGCTAAATAAAGGATAAAGGACAACACATGCTTAAACAATATCCTATGCTACGTTATGTCCTGCAAAAGGCGTTCTGGTACTTGCTTACCTTCGTCTGCGCAGTGGCACTCAACTTCGCCTTGCCTCGCTTGGGTGATAATAACCCGGTCGACATCATCATGGGCCAGGCTGGTAAGGGCCTTTCTCCTACTGAAGCCCAGAAGAAGAAGGCTGAACTCCTCGTCTCCTTCGGCATGGCCGAAGTCGATGACCAGGGCAATGTCATCTATGAACCGGAACTCGACGCCAACGGCAACATGGTGACCCAGAAGGTCGCAAAGATTGGCGAAGATGGCAAGCCGGTCGTGAACGTCGTCAAGGTGGTTGACGAAGCTGGCAATCCGGTGATGGTCGAACGTCAGAAGCTTGATGAAGCTGGCAATCCGGTCTTTGCTGAAAAGGCTCCTGCTGCAGCCGACAAGAAGGCTAAGAAGGGCAAGAAGGCCAAGAAGGTTAAGAAGGGCAAGAAGGCCAAGGCCGCTGCTGCAGCCGCTCAGGTCGCCGCCGAAGTAGAAAAGGTCCCTGTGATGGAAACTGTCCAGGCTGAACGCTTGGATACCGTCATGGTCGAACAGCCGGTCATGAAGACTGACCCGAAGCTTTCTTCCAGCCTTTCTCAGTTCTTCCGCTACATCGGCAACGTGTTCCATGGTGACCTCGGCCTTTCTTACCAGAACAACGAACCAGTCGTGAACGTTATCAAGAAGTCCCTCCCGTGGACGCTCGCCATCCAGGCCCCGACGATTCTTCTCGGCTGGATTGTGGGTAACCTCCTCGGCGCATTTGCTGCCTACAAGCGCGGCATTTTCGACAAGGTGTTCTTCCCGTGCGCCATGTTCCTGAACGGCATTCCGTTCTTCGTGTTCGGTATGCTTCTCGTCGCATTCTTCTCCATCACGCTCGGCTGGTTCCCGGCCATGGGCGCCTATAGCCCGGATATTCCGGAACTCACGTTCTCCTGGGCATGCTTCAAGAGCGTGAGCTGGTACTACGTGCTTCCGTTCTTCTCTGTGTTCCCGATTCTTCTTTCTGGTCAGGCGACGGGTATGCGTTCCATGTCCATTTACGAACTCGGTACCGACTACATGAAGTACGCCAAGTGGCTTGGTCTTCGCGAAGGCAAGATCATCGGCTATGTGTTCCGTAACGCCATGCTTCCGCAGCTCACCGGTCTTGCCCAGTCTCTCGGTGCAATGGTCGGCGGCGCCCTCATTACCGAAATGATCTTCTCCTACCCGGGTCTCGGTATGGCTATGCTCAATGCCATCCAGAAGAACGACTACGCAACAATCCAGGGTTGCACCTTGATGATTTCCACTTGCGTGCTCGTTGCAAACTTTGCAGTTGACGTTTTGATCGCTGTCTTCGACCCGCGTGTCAAGGCCGGTCTCCAGATGGGAGGTAAGTAACCATGGGTAAACTTTTAAGAAATCTTCTCAAGTCCCCGATGTTCGTCATCGGTGTGTCCATCTTCCTGCTCACGTTGCTGATTGCCATTTTTGGCCCTCTCTTCTACAACGTCGATACTCATGCCCGTGACATTGTCGCTGGTCCGTATGCAGGCTCCAGCTCCGCGCACTTGCTCGGAACTGACCATCTCGGCCGTGACTATGTGTCTCTCTTGATTGCTGGTTTGCGTTCTTCCCTCTATGTCGGTTTCGTTGCCGGTATCATCGCTACGACAATCGGTGTGCTCATCGGTTTGTTCGGCGGTTTCCGTGGCGGCTGGATTGACGAAGTGTTGAACATGCTCACCAACATCTTCATCGTGATTCCGCAGTTCGTGATTCTCGTTCTCATCAGCTCCGCTGTCAAGGAAGGTCGTTCCCTCACCTTGATTGGTCTCATCATCGGTCTCACCGCTTGGAGCTGGTCCGCCCGTGCCGTTCGCGCTCAGGCATCTTCGCTCCGCAGCCGCGACCACATCGCGCTCGCCCGCATCAACGGTGCGAACACGCTTACGATTGTGATCAAGCATGTGCTTCCGTACTTGCTTTCCTACGTGTTCATGGTGTTCATCATGCAGGTGTCCTCCGGTATTCTTTCCGAAGCCTCCATCTCCATGATCGGTCTTGGCCCTGTCGATTCCACGAGCCTTGGCATCATCCTGAACCAGGCGAAGGATAACGGCGCCCTTTCCGACTCCATCTGGATTGCATTCATCCCGGCGACGATTGTTGTCACCCTCACGGTGTTTGCCCTGTACCTGATCAATACTTCCATGGAAGGCGTCTTCAACCCGCGTCTCCGCAAGTAAGAGGTAAAAAATGTCAGAAAATGTTTTTGAAGTAGACCACTTGAGTCTTTATTACCTCGGCCGTTTTGGAGACAAGACGCACGCCGTTACGGACGTGTCCTTCTCCATGAAGCAGGGTGAAATTCTCGGTATTGCCGGTGAATCCGGTTGCGGTAAGTCCACGCTCGTATCTGGCCTCATGGGCATGTGCATCCCGCCGCTTTATCCTGAAACTGGTGACGTCCGCGTCAAGAGCGGCAACCAGATGGAATCCCTCATGAACCGTTCCGTGGAAGATATCCGCGCCAACGTCCTCGCTCAGAAGGTTTCCATGATTCCGCAGGGTGCGTTCAACGCGCTTAACCCGGTGCGCAAGATTAAGGATATCGCAGCCGACGTGATTGCCGCCCATCAGCAGCCGGGCAAGGCTATTGACATGAAGGAAGTTTACGATCGCCTTTGTGAACGTTTTGACTTGTTCGGAATGGATACGAAGCGCGTGCTGAACTCCTATCCGATTCAGCTGACCGCAGGTGAACGCCAGCGCTCGGTGATCGGTATTTCGACGCTTCTGAACCCGCAGATGGTTATCGCTGACGAACCGACTTCCGCTTTGGACGTGTCCACGCAGAAGGAAGTGATCAAGATGATCTTCGACCTTTTGGACAAGGGCATCTTCAGCACGATGATCTTCATTACCCACGAACTTCCGCTTTTGTACCATGTGGCAGACAACATCGCCATCATGTACGCAGGCGAAATCGTGGAAAAGGGTACGGCGGAACAGGTCGTCAAGGACCCGCGCCATCCGTACACCCAGGCTTTGATGGGCGCTATGCTCAGTACCGAAGCCAGCCAGCGTGGCCGTCATCCGGTGGCTATCGAAGGCGCTCCTCCGAGCCTCAAGAACAAGATTGTGGGCTGCCGCTTCGCTCCGCGTTGCAGCAAGGCATGCCCGGACTGCAAGAAGAATACCCAGGATCTCCGCATTGTCGGTGGTCGCGACGTGAGGTGCGATTATGCAAAGTGATAAGCCCATTGTTTTTTCTGCCAAGCGCATCAGCAAGGATTTCGGCGCCGGCAAGAATCTGAAGACTGCCGTCAAGGACGTGTCCTTCGACATCTATGACGAAGAATTCATTTCTATCGTGGGTGGTTCCGGCTGCGGCAAGTCCGTGCTTGCAAAGATCATGCTCGGTCTTTACCAGCCGACTCGCGGTCAGTTCCTCTATCGCGACAAGCCTATCAAGAACCTGAAGGACCACTGGAACGAAGTCCAGTCCGTGTTCCAGGACCCGTTCGGCTGCTTCAACCAGTTCTTCACTATCAGAAGCCAGCTTGAGGATGCCCTCAACATCCTGAAGGAAAAGCCGAGTAAGGAAGAAGTCCGCCGCCGTGTGGACGAGGGTCTCATGGCTGTGAACGTGACTCCTGCCGACATCGAAGGCAAGTATCCGTTCGAACTTTCCGGTGGCCAGATGCAGCGTATGCTTCTCGCCCGTATCTTCGCCCTCCGTCCGAAGGTGTTGATTGCTGACGAAGCGACCTCCATGGTGGACGCCTGCGTGCGTGCCAACATCCTCGATTACCTCCGCAAGTTGAAAGACGAGCTGAAGATGACCGTGGTGTTCGTGACTCACGATATCGGCCTTGCGAACTACGTTTCCGACCGTATCTTCATCATGCACGATGGCAAGATTGTGAACCAGGGAACGCCTGCCGAAGTGCTCGACAATACGACGGAACCGCACACCCTCCGTTTGCTCGACGATATTCCTGAAGTCCACAAGTCTGAATGGATCAAGAATAGCCATCGCAGCAAGAAGGCCGCTGCCGAGGCTGCTCCCGCCGCTGTCGAAGCAGCTCCAGCTGCTGCTGAAGCTGCCGCACCGGAAGCGACTGTGGCTGTAGAACCAGCTGCCGCTGAAGCTGTGGTTCCTGCCGCTGAAACAGCGCCTGTTGCTGAAGTTACTGCTGATGCTGCTCCGGTTGCTGCCGAAACGGCTCCCGCTGCTACAGAAGCTGCCGAAGCATCTACTGAACAGAACGCTTAATGCTTTGGGCGCCTTTGGCGCCTGAATGTATTGATTGAAATCAATTGCAAAAAGTCCCGGCTGGAAAGGTCGGGGCTTTTTGTTTGCTTTGTTTAGCTAAGTGTTGTTTAGGTTATTAAAGGCTGTTTCGCGTATTTTGACAACTTTGTTTTGGAGTCTGTCGCTTCAGCTGTCGAGGTCTTGAAGATGAGTGGGTTTGGTGTTGAAGGATGCGTTTTATCATCAACGCTTGGCATGAATATGGTCGTTTTTCCAAGATGAATTTTGTGATAAGAACTGTTTGTTACCATTGCGGTTCTTGCTGAAAACGAAATAATCGCTATATTGTTTCTACAATGTTGGTTTTGTAGGTATATTATACTCATGAAAAATTGCAATTTCTCGATAATCAAGGTGGCTGTGCCCGCCTCTTTCCTGTTTGCGGCGAATGCGTTCGCAATTCCTCTGATGAATCAGCTCGGCTTTACGCCCGATGCGGAGAAAACGGTCGTGATTCCTGGCAGCGATGCGAATGGTGTCGAAGTCCGTGACATGAGCGGCAAGGTCGTGCTCAAGATGGATGCCGCCGATGTCTACGACTGGGAATACAGCGGTGAGGAAGTGCAAACATACGATATTTCCGCAATCAAGACGCCAGGAACGTACCGCCTGTACCGCGATGGCGGCTACATCGGAAATCCGATTGTCGTTGACAAGAATGTCTATGAGGATGTCGCGAAGGCAAGCCTCAAGTGGTTCTACTACCAGCGTGCCGGCATGACGCTGGAACCGCAGTATGCAGGCAAGTGGACCCGTGCCGCTGGCCACATGGATGACAAGGTGATTGTTTACGGGACGGACGCTGCGACTGCGGAAGGCTATGCTGCTGTGACGGGAAAGCCCGTGCAGAAGAATCCGAAGACGCAGTACATCAAGTCTATGCGCGGATGGTACGATGCCGGTGACTATGGAAAGTACATCGTGAACTCCGGTATCACTGTGTTTACGCTTCTGGAACTTTATGAGCGCTTCCCTGCGTACATGGATACGCTCAGCTGGAACATTCCGCGTGAATTCAAGAAGCTTCCGAGTTTGCTTGAGGAAATCCGCTGGAACCTGGATTGGATGCTTACGATGCAGGATTACGGCGGTGGCGTTTATCACAAGGTAACGTCGCTCAAGTTCGGCAACAGTACGCTTCCCGAAATTGACAACATGCCGCGTTATGCGATTCTCAAAAATGTGACTGCGACGCTGGACTTTGCTGCCGTGATGGCGCAGGCAAGTGTCGTCTACCGTCCTTTTGACAAGGCTTATGCGGACAAAATGCTCAAGGCAGCCGAGAAGGCCTACGCCTGGGCGAAAAAGTATCCGAACGCTCTTTACAAACAGCCGGATGATGTGCAGACGGGAAGTTACGCTCCCGGTGACGAAAACGGCAAGGATGAATTCCGCTTTGCCGCCGCGGAACTCTTCCGTGCGACGAAGAAGTCGGAATATCTCGCTGACTTGAAGGCAAATCCGTTTACGCCGAATGGCGCCTGGTGGGGCGATGTGAATATGCTTGCCGCTTACCGCGTGGTGATGGATTCCGCTACATTCGCGGGTGCCGGTGACGATGGAGTCGCGATTCTTGCCGAAGCCCGCAAGACGGTGATGAACGAGGCGAACAATCTACGCGCTGTGGGCGATACGAGCGCCTACCGCTTGCCGGCCTTCCCGTGGAGCTGGAACTGGGGCAGCAACAGCGCCATTGCGAATAACGGCATCGTTCTTTTGCATGCTTACTTTATGACGGGTGACAAGAGCTATGTGGATGGCGCGCAGCAGTGCCTCGACTATTTGCTGGGCAAGAACCCGATGGAAATTTGCTATGTGACGGGCTTTGGCTACAGGAGCCCGCGTTTTCCGCATCATCGTGTGAGCGAAAGCGACTTGGTGGACGATCCGGTGCCGGGCATGCTCGTAGGCGGTCCGCATCTGGGCAAGCAGGATATTAACTTGGATGGAACTGAATCCTGGAAGTGCCCGAACTATGCCGAGGCGGATAAGCCGGCGCTTGCCTATATCGACAATCGTTGCAGCTATGCGACGAACGAGGTGGCTATTAACTGGAATGCTCCGCTTGCGTATCTTGCGGCGTCTTTGCAGGCGATTTACCTGGGGATTGCGCCTAAGGTGGAAAAGCCGGTGGACCCGCGTCAGAGAAGAATGGGACGGTAAAACGCTGAAGGCCGCTGAAGAGTCCGCCGCAAAATGTTGCTGTTGGCGCCTCGGGAATGCTGAATGCGGTTGTTGCGACGGGATGTCGCTGGAGTCGCAGTCGCGAGATGCTGTTGCTGCGACGGGATGTGACTTTGCGGCCCCGGAATGCAGAATGCGGTTGTTGCTGCCGTAGAATGCTGCTGGAGTCGCAGTCGCGAGAAGCTGTTACTGCGGCGGGATGTGACTTTGCGGCTTCGGGATGCTGAAAGCGGTTGCTTCTGCGGGACGCTGATGCAGCTGCTGTCGCGGAATGCAGAATGCGGTTGTTGCTGCCGTAGAATGCTGCTGGAGTCGCAGTCGCGAGATGCTGTTGCTGCGACGGGATGTGACTTTGCGGCCCTGGAATGCTGCTGAATTTTGAAAAATGGGCTCCAAATAAGAAAAAAGTCTTGTTTGGAGCCTGTTTTTGTGTATAAACTAATGTGAAATATGCTGATGCAGGGGCATGCTGGCGAAAAAATGGGCTCCAAAATCTAAAATTTGCAAAAATGGAGCCCACGCAACTGATAAAAATTAAAATAATGTTTGATATAAAGTAATAAAATGGGCTCCAAATTTTGGAAAATCATAAAATGGAGCCCATTTTTTGCGGAAAATGTATATTTTTCATTCTATGACGCATTTTTTTTCGAATTTTGCCGCTGCTGCGGTTGTTGCTTTTGCTGTTGCCGCAGCGGCTGTGACTCCTGTCTCTGCGAATGCCGCTGTCGCCGCCTCTTCCGAGGTTTCTGCCGCGGTGGGTTCCGCCGCAGATGGCGTTACGCGGGATTTGGCGGGCCTTGTGCTTCAGGATTTGGATTATACCGACCACATGCAGACGCTCCCGAATTATGACCGTGGATTCTATAATCCGCAAGTGCTGCATCTGAAGCCGAACGGTACGAAGCCGGTTGAGACTCCATACGGGAAGCTCTTGCACCTGCGTGCCGAGATTTCTGCGTTCAGTAGCCAGGCTTGGCTCGGCGTGGATACCACGGGCGGCAAGCGCGATACCACTTGGGGCGAGTCTCAGGATTTGACGGAAGATGCGCTGGACGTTTTGCAGAAGAGTTTCGACAATATTCGCAGTTTCGGTGGCAAGGTGATTGTGCGCATTTGCTACGATCCGTGGTACAACGGACACTCCAATACGACTCCGGAGCACAAGTGGGTGATGCGGCATGTGGAGCAGTTGGCGCCTGTGCTCAGCAAGAATACCGATGTGATTTTGGCGCTCGAGATGGGCATGCACGGCGCCTATGGCGAGATGCACAGCGATACGGCGATTACGTATCCGCGTGTGGCCGCGGCTGTGAACAGGATGCTTCAATTGACTCCGCCGGAACTGAAAATCCTGACGCGTACCGGCAATTATTCTGCGGCAGTTCTCGGCTTTGAAAACTGGGCGGTGGATTTCCACATCGACGGTGACGTGTTCAAGAGAATTGCCGAAGCGAAGGGCGATACGATGTACCGCGTGGGAATGTTCAACGATGGCTACCTGGGTACGCAATTTGATTACGGAACCTGGGGCGAGGATTGCGAAAAATCCATCTGCCGCGAAGAGGGCGTCGCGTGGCTTGAAAAGTATAGCATCAATACGCCGTACGGTGGCGAAGCGCTTACGACTGCGAATGGGTACAAAGTAATCAATACGCCGGAGTTCCTGGCTTACGAAGGCTTCCGCACGCATACGAGTTACCTGAACATTCAGTGGAACAACACCTTGATTGACTCCTGGAAAAAGGCGCATTTTACGGGGAGCGACTACGAGTACGACTGTGCGAAAATAGATTCGCTTACGGGCTTCAAGTACGTTGACGATCATCTGGGCTACCGCTTTGTGCTGCGCGAATCGTGGCTGCCGGATACGGTTTATGCCGATGAGCCATTCCGTGCGAAACTCAAAATCCAGAACGTGGGATTTGGAAACTTGACGCAGAAGCGTGCCGCACGAATCCTGTTTGTGGAAGATGTTGGCGATGCCGATGTCTGCCCGAGTCTAGATACGATTCCGCTTGAAAATGTGGATTTCAGGGATGTGCATAGTCGCACCATTGCGGTGAACGGTTCCGATACGGCCATGACTTTTGACGGAACGAATGAATTGAAAGTTGAAGGCGAATTTTCGGGACGCGGCAATTACGAGGTGTACCTGGAAGTTGATGGGGTTGCGTTTGCGAATGGCTTGCGCAAGATGGTGACTTGCGAAGGTAAGGGCGATGGTGTGTTTCTGGGCGAAATTTTTGTTGCCCCGGAAAAGAAGCCACTGGGGATTGTTTCGGGCGTAAATCTGAGTGGGGTTCCGAAGAATCGTTTGTCGCATGTTGAACGTGCCGACCAAAAAATCCAGGTGCGCGATAACCGCGGTAATTCTCGTGAAGCCCGCGATACTCGTGGTGCTGCAAGCGACAGGCTTTACCGCGTGAACGGAAAAGCCTTATCAACAACAACGAGAAAAAATTGAACCGCTGCTTTATGTGAATAAAATAATTTTTGAAATGATAAAAAGTCCATCGAAGCATGATCCGATGGACTTTTCGCTGTTATTACAGCGCTAATTGTTATTTAGGACTGTTGCGATGAAGGAATCAATTTTATTGAATTTTTTTTGTCTGTGAGCCAATAATTATCCGCATCAAGATAATACGACTCATTTGTGTAGATGTTGGTGATGTATACGTAATCCAAACACCAATCGTTACCTTTATCATCTCGCTTGATTACGATATAATCTATGGTTCCCAAGTTATGGATTGCTTGGTAAATTTGACAGAAATCATTTTTGTCAAATTTATCGCACATTTTGTTGATATCCATGATTGTTACTACATTGTTTTTCCCGTGTATTTCCATGGATACGTTCGTGCTCGAACCTGCATTTTTTTCATTGGCAGTATGTATGATTATTTGGTATTTTTGACCAGAAAGCAAATCTAGTTCAGGATTTTCTTCGTTAACCCATTTATATGCTGCGAAAAACCATTTTTTTGAGGGCTCGGTACAGGTAATTTCAATTGTTTCAGGGAACCAATCGGAACCCATGTGTTCACCATGATGTCCGATGATGATTTTATGGATTTCTGAGATTTCTTTTTCTGAATACAGTTTAATCGTATCTATTTGATTTGCTTCAAAAGCGTTGGACTTATCTGAAAGTTCGTTTAAATTATCGCAAGATAATACTATATCGTTGTTTTCTGTAAAACATTTTATATAAACATGGGCGTCTGTTCCTGCACCATGTACACCGCCTGTCTGTATTTTGATGATATATTCGTAATTTTTTTTAGGCATTTTTTTCCTTTTGTAGTATGTGAAATATCTCTTGAAAAGAGATTTTTTAAATTTTGCTTACAAAAAATATAAAATAAATGCAAGCTTGTTTGTAAAAATAGTTGTACGAATAAATGTTTTATATATAAAGTATTTATTCGTTAATACGTTGTTATGCAGTTGTTGCATAGCTTTTTTTCAAAATTATGTTTATTTTGTTTAAAAAAAAAGTGGTATTTTATCCTTAAAATTTATGAATTTACAAATAAAGGAAATTGTATATGTTGACAAATGAAAAAAAGAGATGGCGAAAACCCCTGGTTGTAGCATGGTAACTGCCGAAGAATTAAACCTAGATCACCGAATTACGGAAATTCTTTGTCATGGCTATGATATTACAGGAAAATTTGCAGACCCGGAATATGTTTCTGTGAATGCGATACTTGATTTGAATGAATTATGTAAAAGCAATCGTGTGCATTTGATTCCCTATAATAGCTTCAATAGTTTGCATATCGAAAATTCTAGTGTAACGGAGGCTTCTCAAAAATACGAAAAGGAATTGGGTATCAAAGCTTCTGGAGGACTGTTTGGATTTTCCTTTAAAAGTGAAACGCGAAAAACTACATCCGAGGAAAACTACAACAAGTCTAATTTGCGTACTGCTTCAACAAAAATCTTATACAAAAAAGATGGCTACATAATTGAAGATTATGACGATGTTGAAAAGCTGAAGTCATTTCTCACGGAACAGTTTAAAAAGGATATTGAGAAAGAGTCCCCTAAAAGAATTATTCAAAAATATGGAACTCATGTGATGTTGGGAATGTTTGTCGGTGCGAAGTTGGACTATTCCATGAGTTGTTTACAGTCCATTTCAAGATCTTCGACTGTCAAATCATTTTCTACGGTAAATGAAATTTCTTTCAAGAAAACTGGAGTGCTTACAGGGAGGGCTATACCCAATTCAAATGCCCAAAGAGCTGCAAATGCGCTGGCAACCATCAATGGAGGTAATTTTACAAATTGCACCTTCAACAATTTCATTTTGAATCCAAGTGACCTTGCCGCTCAGGCGCAAGGTGGAGGTAGTGCGCAAAAACCCAGCAAAATAGAGATTGGTGCAGGGATGGAGTATGGCAAATCGACGTCTTCTGATGTCAATGAGGAAAATGAATCTGCGAAAATTCTTATTGAGGCTGTTGGTGGGGATGGGGCTTATTTAACAGGTGTAAGCAGTTTAAATAAAGCAGAAACCTCTGATTGGGCAAAATCGGTTGCTAGCGGAAATTATATATTCTGTGGTTATCCGAAGGGAACTCTTGTCCCTATTTACGAATTTGTTGATGGAAAAAAGGTTGGTGAACTTAAAGATGCGTGCGAAATATACTTTAAAGAGGAGTATGGGCTAGAACATTGTGTGCTTGAACAGCTTATTCCAAGTGCGTATGTCGGTGGAGCGGAATGGATACAGGGATCTGATCGTGAATTATATGGAACAGAAACCAATCCGACTATAGTGGAATTGCATTTTGAGGCTGTAAATATTGAGGGTGGAACTGTTGCGCTTGCTGTTCTGTATAGAGTTTCTGAGGTTGGATCGAATACAAAACTTACGCGAGATGATCAAAGAACTGTTTTGGAGATGACGAAAGTAATCGATTTTAGTTTTGCGGGTGATCTGGAGTACAAGTATGCGGTTGATCCTGCGATTAAAAGTACTTATGACTTGAAATTTACTGTCACGGATCCAAAGCGTGGTGTGGAGAATAAATGGATTGATATTTCGGAAAAGTTGATGTCGGATAATTTATGTCCATTCGTTAAAATTGATTGTAAAGAAAGAGTTCTTGTCAGAGTTGATGGACCTGATGACAAAGATCAAGACGCGATAGGAATCAAAGCCCGATTCTGTATACCTGTTGTAAAATACAAAAAGACATGATGATGAAAAAGAATTCGCGGTGTGATGCGAATATGATAATATAGATGATGTCAAAATAGCAAAACCGGAAAAAAAGCTGGAAAAAACCATCGAAAAAATTAAACCCGCTCCAGCTGTCGAATGGAATTGATTGGGGTGAGCGTAATTTGGCTCGTCTGGCACTGAATTTTATTAAAGAAAAAAAAACTCCAGCGTTGCTGGAGTTCTTTGTAAATGTATAAAGTGTTGCTTTATTTGTAATATGCTTTTCGCTTTACCCGTTCACGAGTTTTACGAAATCCCTGCAGACGGATTCTGGGTCGGGTTTGCCGAAGATGGCGGAACCGACTACGAAAACGTTTGCGCCGGCTTCCTTGCAGGCGAGGATGTTGTCGAGCTTTACGCCTCCGTCAATCTGGATGTCCATTTCTGGTTTCATTTGGCGGAGATCGCGGATTTTGTCGAGGCAATAGGGAATGAGGCTCTGTCCTCCGAAGCCTGGGTTCACAGACATCACAAGAACCATGTCCACGATGTCAAGCACGTACTTGATGCTTTCGAGAGGCGTTGCCGGGTTGATAGCCACGGCTGGCTTTACGCCGAGTTCTGCAATTTGGTGCAGCAGGCGGTCAAGGTGGTTTGTGGTTTCGGCGTGGACGCTGATGATGGAGGCGCCTGCCTTTGCAAATTCACCGACATACTTTTCGGGGGTCTCGATCATCAGATGGCAATCCAGCGGAAGATTCGTGCCCTTCTTGACGCAGGCGGAAATGCCTGGGCCGAAGCTGATATTTGGGACGAAGTGACCGTCCATGATATCCAGATGGACGAGGCCTGCGCCGCCGTTTTCAATGGCCTTGAGGCCGTTACCGAGTTCAAGGAAATTTGCGTTCAGGACGCTTGGTGCGATGATTTGCTTTAACATGGCTTCAAATTTAGGAATTTTGACGGGTATCTACAAGGGCTGTAAAATTTTGTGTTATTTTACGGTGAATTTAATGTTTATTTTACGATGACGAAAACTTATTTTTTACTATTATTTATATGTGTAAAAACTTAAGAGGAGATGATATATGTCTAAAGGAACAAAAACTGTTGTGGCAAAAGCTGCTCCAGTTAAGAAGGTTGCTGCAAAAGCCGCTGCAAAGTCCACTGCGAAACCTGCTGCTAAGGCTGCCCCAGCTAAAAAAGCTACCGCACCTGCTGCTAAGCCTGTAGTTGCAAAGAAGGCTGCTGAAAAAGCTGCTCCCGCCAAGAAGGTTGTTGCAAAAGCCGCTGTAAAGGCGGAAAAGGCTGCTCCGGCAAAGAAAGCCGCTGCCCCTAAGAAGGTCGCTGTTGAATTTGTCGCTGATTGTCCGTTGGCATCTTCTGTGTCTGTTGCCGGTACATTCAATAACTGGGCTGTCGATGTTGATAAGCTCAAAAAGGACAAGAAGACGGGGCTCTGGACTGCTAAGATTAATCTTGTTCCGGGCGACTACGAATACAAGTTCGTTTGCGATGGCGAAAACTGGGACGCAGGCGACAATAAAATCAAGCATGTTT
This sequence comes from Fibrobacter sp., assembly GCA_045617325.1. Taxonomy (GTDB): domain Bacteria; phylum Fibrobacterota; class Fibrobacteria; order Fibrobacterales; family Fibrobacteraceae; genus Fibrobacter. The sequence goes on along the minus strand of JAZLIJ010000187.1, from coordinate 1,037 downwards.
AATTAGACGAATGAACATTCGCTTTGTTCTCGGACGGGAGACGGAAGAGAATGCGAAAATTGGCTAATGCGAAAGGCTCCGGGGAACCGGGGCTTTTTAGTAGAAAGTGAACGGTGGAGAACGGACTGAGCGCTATTGTCATATTTTGTCATCCGTAATTGGCGATGTTAAAGAAATGCCTTTCAGGATTTTTCGTGACGATATTACTAAGGTCAAAGCCGAAGTCCTTGTAAATTCGGCAAATACTAAACCCATTTGCGCGGGCTATAGGACCGATGCCGCTATTTACGAGGCTGCCGGTTTCGACGATATGCTTGCCGCCCGCAAAAAGATTGGCGATATCCAGGTGGAACATGCGGTGGTGACGCCTGCATTTAAGCTCCCGGCCAAGTATGTTGTTCATACGGTGGGGCCAAAGTGGGTTGATGGTAATTCCGATGAAGCCGAGGCTTTGCGCAGTTGCTAGCGCGAATGCTTTGCCAAGGTGGTATCGCTAATGCTGAGTCCATTGCTTTTTCGCTGATTTGTAACATTCGCAGCAATAAAAAAGACCGTTCCTGGAAGGACAATGTCGAGGCCGATGTAAGGAATCGTGGTCGCTGATAAACAAGGGCGCTTTTCAAAGTACGTTATCTAAATTTGCCAAATGAGCCGCTCCCTATGTTCAGTGAGGGAGCGGTTTTTTAAAAGGTTTTGCGAATGCCTGCGTTTAGAAATAAAACGCCTACAGTGTCTTGATTTCCTCGGGGGAGAGACCTGTAGATTCCACGATAACATCAATTGCGACGCCGCGATCACGGAAGGCCCTGGCGAGTTCCCTTTTCGCAGAATCGGCTCCTTCAGCACGACCTTCAGCAACGCCTTTCTCGTAGCGAATGTTGAGTTCCTGTTCAAGCGTCATGTAAGCCTTCCTTGTTGCTGGGTCCTGGCGATACCATTGCACGAGATTGTGGATCCGCTTCATCTTTTCGGATTCGCACGTCTTCGTGGCGAAATACCGCATGTATTCGCGGGTGGATTCGTCCTCCACCTCGCCG
>JAZLIJ010000186.1:0-2706 GCA_045617325.1 Fibrobacter sp. | reverse complement strand
TGAAGTTGTTACTGAAGGGTGTAGCGCCAGCTTTGATGCGGCAAAAGCGCATCAGTGGTTTGACGGTAAGTTTATTGTAATCGGTAAGCAGTCGCTGACTGCGGGTAATGACAGCTGCCAGTATGCTGTTTTGGATACGGTTGGAAGGACGCTTGTTTACAAGCGCCTTGATGAAAATTTGAAGTGGATTGAAAAGTGCGATGATGTCCGGGCTTGGGGCGAGGATGTATATTGCTTGCAAACGATTCCTAATGCTGATCAAATAGGGCGATTATTGGTAAATGGTGTGGACCAAGGGAAGTTGGAAATTAATGCGGCAATAGGCCCTTTTTGGGGTGACATGCTTGAATTGGGAAATAATTTATGTGAACTTGCTGATGGGGGCTTGTTGAAATGTTTGCCCGTCCGTTGGCTTGGTGGTGCAGGAAATGCAAAATTTGTTGACGAAAATGGAAATACGGTTTATTTAAAAGAATGAAATTACGGTAGGATAAAATAATGAAAAAACTTCTTCTTTTAGTGATGGCTTTCGCCATCGGTGGTTGGGGTGTACCCAAGCCAATGGAATCTATTGAAAACTATAACGTCCTCATGGTTCATGGTGCGTATGGAAGCGAAAAGGGGTTCGAGAACAATGCGTCGGATTATTTGACGGATTCTGTGAAAAATGATTTTTTGAAATCTTTGGAAAAAGAGAATCCACAATTGTATGCGGAATATTTGACTTATCCCCAAACAATGGTGATTGGACCCGCTGGCGGTTTTGGCGGCAGAAGAGGGACTAATCCGATTTTTTATGAGATAACGCCTGATATGTGGCTTCAACAGCATTTTCCTGAGCTGTTCGATGTAATAGATAGTGTTCAGGATGCTTTTAAAAGTGGCTACGATATTTCCTCTGCCTATGAAAGAAATGCTTTTCTTGGTGGTGCGACTCTTGGCAGATATGCTGGCGAAGACCGCATAACAAACTGGCTTTCAAAGAAAGTTTTTGAAGAAGAGGGGTGGGAGGATTCTGTTTATGTTCGTTATTCCTATATCTACAACTGGCGCTCCTTCTCAAATCCCGCCAACAGTTCCTACAACAACGCTTTTGAACTAGGCAATAGAACCTGGAACAAGGGAAACAAGCCGTTTCATCAAGGGGGATTCGGGCATCGCCGTGCCTTGATGGAAGAAGCCCAGGAAGTGAAGGCTGAATATATTTATTTCGATAAGTCCCTAAATAAAGAAGTTTCTTTATATGGTCAAGAAGCTCTTGAAATCATCCGCCAAAATCCCGACCTGTATCACCAAATCGCTTCCCGCTACATCCTTGTCGGTCACAGTATGGGCGGTGTCGTTTCTCGTGAATATGTGCAGGGCGACTATTACCATGATGATGTAGATAAAATAATTACGCTCGATTCTCCGCATGAGGGCACCGGGGCGTTGAATATGCAGGTTACAAATGAGGCTAGGGATCAGATTCTTGAAAAATCTCTTTTAAATTTTGAACAAAGTGCAGTGGCCGCAGGAGTTTTAGCTTCGTCCCTTGTTTATTTTGGTTCAACGAATCTTGTCCTAAAAGCTGGCTTGATTTTATTCGCTTCTTCTTTTGCCTTGTCGGAGGCTTCTATTTTTGCAACAAGGATTTTTGCACCTGAAATCTATTATGCAACGGATTCGCTTGTGGGGTATGTTGACCCAAGGCGGAGCGGCTTTGGCACAATTGATTTTTTGAATCAACGAATGTATGATGTTGATAGAATGCCTATGTTTCGCATGTTGGCGGGGAAGAATGGCTTGACATTTGGCGATCCTAACAGTGATAATTTGGGCAATGTATTTTATCGCTTTTTTATCCCCAAAGTCCTTTCTCTTCCTATTGAAAATATTGCTTATCAATTGACGGGAGAAGGTGATGGAATCGTGTGTTTTGTTAACACGTTGATGGCGATGCTGGCCGGCTTTGTCGGAATTCCGATTCAAGAAAATGGAAGCAATATTGTTCCCAATTTTTCAAGCAACGCAACAGATGTGACCTTGCTGAATGACCCGAATGTTGATGTGAAAAGGGATTATTTTAATGCTGCGCCCTATGCGTCAGTTGCGTACGAAAGTTCTGAAGATCAAATGGTTTTTGTGTATAGCGCAGTGGCGAGTGCAATGTACGCTTTGGAAATTACTTTGTATGGTGTTGGGGTCTTCGGACCTACTGCGGAAGCTCTCGTGAGGTCTTCGAAATTAGCTTTAGCTGTAGCATGGGTTGCTCTAGATTTAGCTCCTATGTTAATTCCCGCAATTGTTGCTGCAAAAAATGATTTAACGGATTCCCATACCTTGTCGCTTTATTCTTCTAATCTTGATACGATGAAGGTCGCTAAAAAGTCGTTCTCGACCATTGGCGAGAACGCATCGGAATATGATGAGCCTTACCTCATGGAAGACTTCCTCTACGAGAAGCCGTTTGTGAACCTTGCTCTGTTTGATTCGCGTACTGCGGACTCTCTTGCGAAAAATCCTTCGGCTTCGCTCAATCCCAGCTGCTACTACGGCGTGGACGGCGGCGACGATGCGCACTTGTGCGAAGTCGGTCTTTACGGGGAACGCGAGCCGTTGTCAAAAATCGACACGGTGTGCGACCGGCTTGGAAACGTTATTGGCATCGATACGACGCTTGTCTACAATGCCGTGAATCAAAAGGGCGATTCCGTTTACTACGGC
>JAZLIJ010000185.1:0-2458 GCA_045617325.1 Fibrobacter sp. | reverse complement strand
TTCTGTAGGTACGAAGGTAGCTTTCAAGGAGGATTTTATGTTCATCGAGGCTGTTCAAAACAACGGAAAAAAATATTTGCGACTCGTGCAGTCCACTCGCGTCACTAATAAGGCGGGTTACAAGGTTTCACAGAAAAAAGTGATTCTCAACATCGGTCCCCTTGACCGTTATGACGACGGGCTGCCTGATTATGTCGAGCGCCTGAAAAAGTCGTTCAAGGCCGGAGCGCCACTGATTTCGACGCTACTTCCATACTGCGAAGAAAAAAATGCGGCAGAAATCTACCGTTTCTCCATAAACGAGGGAAGTCCCGACTGCTTTGGACATCCCAAGCTCTTCTCCGGTGTTCTCTTAGAACGGATTCTCGAAGAATTGGGACTAAATAGTTTCTTCTCATCCTACAAGGGCTTCACTAAACTGCAATACGACGTGTATGGGTTCGCGAAGCTCCTGATTTTCGGACGGCTTCTGAATCCCGCATCCAAATATGCCACTGTACGCCAGAATAACGATTACTATGAGCCGATACTGAAAGACCATAATCCGGACAACATTTATGACACACTATCCTTCATTGCTGCCAACAAGGACAAGATTATTCGCAGAATCAACACGAATCTCGTGAAGAAGACCGGTCGTTCTCCCGAGGTCATTTATTACGATGTAACGAACTTCTATTTCGAGATAGAGGACGCGGATGAAGATGTCCTTGACGAGGAAGGAAATGTTCTGATAAAGGGGCAACGCAAGTTTGGTGTCTGCAAAGAAGAGCGGCATCAGCCTATCGTTCAAATGGGTCTGTTTATGGATGACGAGGGAATTCCCATAGCCATTGAATCCTTTCCGGGAAACACCCTTGATCACCTGACACTGCGACCGGCGATGAAAAAGACGATTGACAACCTTGATTTTTCCCGTTTCATCATGATAGCGGACCGCGGCATCTGTAATTACATGAACCTTCTCCATCTTTTGGATGCCGGAAACGGATACATTGTATCGAAAAGTCTCCTCAAAAGCACTGTGAAGGAACAGGCATGGGCATACAATGATGACGGTTACATACAGGTCAATCCGGATTTTAAGTACAAGTCCCGGATTGTGAAGCGAACCGTTAAAAGCGAAGACGGCAGTTCTCGCAAGGTTGAGGAACAAGTGGTTGTTTACTGGAGCAAGAGATTTGAGGAACGCAGCATCAAGGAAAACAAGAAGTTCCTTGACTTTCTGGAAAGACTGGAAACAGACCCGTCAAGCTTCCGCATTACCGCAATCCAGTCGAAGTGTCTCCGTAAGTTTATGAAAAAAGAATACTTGAATCAAAAAACCGGTGAGGTCCTAAATTCTTCAGACATACGTGGGTTTATTGATTTCGACAAAGTGAAAGCTTACCGGAAGGAAATGGGCTATTACCAGATTGTAACATCTGAACTAACCATGGATGCCCGAACCGTCATCGATAAGTATCACGGTCTGACACAGATAGAAGATCAGTTTCGCGTTATGAAGGGCGATCTTGAAACCAGACCCGTCTATGTTCGGACTCCCGATCACATCGATGCCCACCTGCTTATCTGCATGATTTCCCTTATTTTGATGCGAATTATACAAAAACGCATCCGTGATGCCAATCTCGCCAAGAAAGACGATGTCTACTGGAATGTCGGAATGAGCGGGAAAAGAATACAGGAAGCATTGAATAAATGGAAAGTAGATGAGCTACCCGATGACCTGTTCAGGTTTATGGACATCGATGATCCGGATCTGGCACTCATTTTGAAAGCCTTTGACATAAATATCCCGGCAAAACTATACCGCAGGGCAGAACTGAAGGCGATTAAGACAGGAACGAAAATTTTCATGTAGGTCATAAATGTAGGTATATTTTCTCAAAACAAAAACACTCTTTGCCAAGGCACAAAATGCCTGATTTACGAGTAAAACGGAGCCTTTCGTGGCTCCGTTTCATCATTTCAAGTGGCAAACTCGGGTTTTATCACTTCATAGGAAATATATCAAACCCGGGGAATTCGACATTTTTGAAATTTTCGAAAATATTTGCCTCGTGGTCAAGATTTGGTCAAGATTTGACAAAAAAACAGTTGACAACGTCTTTCTCCCGTGGTATCATAGCAAAGCATTTCGCAGGAATACTTCTGTGGAATCGTTTATGTGGCTGCGTAGCTTAGCTGGTTAGAGCGTCCCGAGTTTGCCACTTCGTCAATGTTGTCGGTGAACTGACAGATTAAAAAAATGCTTAATATTATTGAATTTTAGCAAGATTTCTCTTGCTTTTTTTATGCCTTTATGATATAATATTTCTGTAGGTACGAAGGTAGCTTTCAAGGAGGATTTTATGTTCATCGAGGCTGTTCAAAACAACGGAAAAAAATATTTGCGACTCGTGCAGTCCACTCGCGTCACTAATAAGGCGGGTTACAAGGTTTCACAGAAAAAAGT
>JAZLIJ010000184.1:0-1286 GCA_045617325.1 Fibrobacter sp. | reverse complement strand
CATCATCCCGGAATCGGCCACGACCACGAAGTCTTCCAGCCGGTATTTGCCGATGAAGTCCTTCACGACGGGAAGCATCGTATGTCCCTCGTATTTTGAGCCTTCATGCACCGCAAACGCGAGCGGGCAGCCATCGCCGCTGACAAGGAGGCCCAGCACGATCTGAGGATTGGAATGCTTCCCGTCCTTCGAGTAGCCGGGCTTTTTCAGGTCGTCCGGCTTGTCGGAGTCGAAGTATAACGTCGTCACGTCATAGAACAGCACCCCTACCTTCCCTCCGTGGATCTTCATGGTGTGCCGCACGCTGATTTCCTGGATGTCCTCACACACCGTGTCGTTGAGCTTGTCCAGGTACCGGTAGACCTTGTGCAGGTCATAGTCCTCCTCAAAATGCGATTTCAGGTACTCCACCGTGGCACGCTTGCTGCTCGGGAAAGCCAGCCGTGCGATGACCAGGCTGCGGAAAACATCGTCGTCGATAGCCTGGAAGCCGACCATGTCGAACACCCTGCCCAAAATGCGCTTGGGAGCGTCGAGGAGGACGTTGTCGATACGGGCGAGAAACACCTCCGCTTGGCGGATGCTTTCTGCAACGGCTTGGTCTTCCGCACCGTCAAAGTCAATTTCCGGGCTTTCGCGGACACGTTGCTCGCGGATAAATGAACGCGCCTCGGCTTCCAGGCGGGCAATCTCGCCCGCATCGGAACTCGTGCCGAAAGTCCTGACGTAGATGGTTGACCCCTTGGACTTTCTTGCCACTGTCACTGTCGTTGACCCCGACCGATTAGGTTTCTTTTTCACAAACATGCAGCAAAAATACGCCTTTTTTCGATTTGCGACCCCCATTTTGGGGGTCGCAAAACAAGTAAAACATTGGTTGTCAAATAAATATAATTTTACCCGAAAGAAAGTGTCAAAGTCAGGAAAAATTTAGGAAATATTCCTAATTTTTAGAAAATGTATTGTTTTAAGTAAGTGGTCAAAATAAACTACATGTTAAATCCATTCATTTCGACACCGTCACACTCTTGAAAAAGAGTGTCAATGAGCTGCAAATCAGTTTGCTGAGCTTCCCTTCCTGAGTTAAGTTTGCTGAGCTTGTCGAAGCTTTATGTCTTATATGTAAATTGATTTTGCTCACCTACTTATTACCAAGCCTTTCTCAATTTGTTCGTATGCTTCAGAGTTTAAATTAAGATGTTCTAAACCTGCACTTTGTGCCAAATAGATTTTTGCCAATAATAATTGCGAACGTTTGTTTTCACGCAAAGTTTCCGTTGTTTTTA
>JAZLIJ010000183.1:0-6091 GCA_045617325.1 Fibrobacter sp. | reverse complement strand
TAGCCGCTCCACCAGGATTTCGCATTCAAGAGTCCCTCGCTCGGCGGAAGGTTCGCCTTCACGAAAAAGTCAACTTGCTTTTCGAGAGTCGCAAGTCGAGTCTTCGTTTCTACGCCCTGTGAATCAAGTTCGTCCAGGCGCGTTTCGTGGTTGACAAGTTGCCGATCAACACGTTCTTCGGTCAGCATAAATCGCTGGTTGATGCTGGCGCCTCGCAGAAGGTGATCTTTCAGGACTTGATTCGCCCAACGACGGAATTTAACACCGCAGATAGAATTGACTCTATAACCTACGGAAATAATGATGTCTAAATTATAAAAAGGGATAATTCTTGAAATTTCTCGATTCCCTTCAACTCGAACTTGTGCAATTTTTGCACAAGTTGACCGTTCATCTAATTCCTCGGTTTGATAGATGTTCCTGATATGGCGCAGAATAGAGGTTCTATCGGTACCGAACAGTTCAGCCATCTGCGCCTGCGTAAGCCAAACGGTTTCCTTTTCCAGGCGAACTTCAATATGAAATTCACCACCCTCCGGCTGGTACACGACAATCTCGTTCTTTTCGCCGCCATTGGCGATTACGTTATTTTCCATCTTCATCTCCTTTGCGTTACAAGCGGGAAAACGCAAATACGCTAAACGCACTTTTGTGCAGTAAAAATATAATTAAAAATTCAGTTTAAAGCAAGCATAAAGTTGATTTCTTGCTACTTCAAGAATCCTCATCCGTAGACTCCGGCGGGCCAATAATTACATCGAAAATAAGCCACGCGAGAAATGCGCAAAAAAGCAATACCGCCAAGATACCGCAAATTACCGAGAATTCAATTTCTTCGCAGCAAATGATTTGCTTCACAAAGGGAAATGATACAGAAACAGCAAACACCGCCCGCACATGCCACCCCCTTTTCTTGAGGAAATTGTAAACCGGCGTGACGACAAACATCCACACGGCGACAACGAGCAGAATGGCAACCTTCAACGGAAACGTAATCAACAAGTATATGAAACTCCCCTCAGCAAGATCCTCTAAAAAAACCACCCATAAAGCCCCCTTGAATTTTTCACGTTATAAATATAATTTATAGTAGTGTCATATTTTGACAAACCAAATAACCTATATTTTTTTTAGTCAACAGATACAAAAAACGAGGCCACGCATGCAATCTCTACAAGAATTGATTGACGCAACCCCAGAAGGCGGGATTCTTCAGTTGGGCGAAGCCTCTTATAAAGAGAACATCGTCATTTCAAAGAATATTAAAATTGTTGGCCTATTTGTCAAAAAAGACAATCATAATCTTGATGAAGACATCAAAACACATATTGAAGGCAAGCTTACAATCACCGCATCAAGCCCCGTCTTTGAGAACTGTTATTTCGATTTTCAAGATTCAACGTGTATAATTGAAAAAGGAATCTGTCCAAAATTCACTAAATGTTTTTTCTGCGGAAACGAGCTTATTTTTGATATAAAAGGAGAAAATACGAATCCATCATTTACAATTTGCCATTTTTGCGGAGACGAAGATAACGCCGGCATTGTTTTTTCAGGCGGGGCGCAGGGTTCACTTGACGAATGTTTTTCCAATCCATTTTGCGGAGTTCTTATCAAAGGGAACGGAACAAACCCGAAATTCTGCAACTGTAAATTTTCATGTCTTAGAGAATATGCCTTGAAAATCGAAAGTGGTGCGCAAGGCTGTTTTGAAAATTCTCATTTTTACTGTGAATATGACGATGTTGATTCCGCAAATGTAGATTAAAGAAGGTTTTCTATGTCCGTAAAATATTCAAAAAAAGATATCATCCGCATTTTAGAAAGCACTTCGCCAATTTCTGAAATAGAGAAAGCAAAGGGTGAATTTTTCCCATTCATTGACCGCTATATGGCCGGATGCAAGCATTTGGTATTTCACTACGAAGGCGATGTCTGGGAGCATACGAAACTGGTCGTCCAAGGAATCACGCAACAGGAGCATGATTGGATTGACATTCTTGCAGCTTTACTGCACGATGTCGGCAAAAAAGATGCCCTGGCAAGGAATGTCAAGAATATGCATGGCCATGAACTGGACAGCGAACGAATAGCCGCCACCTGGCTAGCCGAAACCAGCATCGAAAAGGATACTCGCAAGACAATTCTTTGGCTTGTAAGAAATCACATGAAGGCGCTTGACCTTCGCGTAATGCGTTCCAAGTACGACATTTGGAAACTCGTGAAGCACCCGCTTTTTAGGCGCCTTGAAAAACTTGCCTCGGCAGATCTTCACGGGACATTAAATGAAAATGGTATTTCGCTTGAAAACTTCCACGATATTCTAATGCGGCCCATTGTATCGGAATGCATTGAAAACGAAATGCCCTTGCCACTTGTCGAACGGTCGGATTTCACCAATCAAAAATGGAACGAAGAAAAGATTTCTCTAGCCATTGAAATGTGCCATCGCATGCAAATCAACGGCAAATTAAACAACAGGGAAAGTCTCATCCGCGCAGCCATACGAAACCTGAACGATTCCAGTTTCTAGCTTTCCAAGGAAATTCAAAATGTTACACCAACGTATGGAACTTTTCGCCACAACGTTTTAGGCAGTCACGCAGTAAGTCGCTTGGCGTATAGGCATCGTCAAAAGCACACATTGGCAGCCCCGACGCATCAAACAGACTTGAGACTTCATCGCAAAGGCGATTGCCGAGCTCCACAACCTCTTCGTAAGACAACTTTCCTGCCTTGATATTCAGCAAGTATTCTCTTTCAGAGGAACGGTCCACTGTGAGGACATGCTTTGTCGCAATGTCTTTTGCTGTCATGAGCAGTCGGATACAGTGCATTACATTCTTCGCATCGTAACCTTTCCCATGTGCAACCGTATTTGCAAAACGCTCTTCGTTGCGGAGCTTTACCCATTGCCAATATTCAGTATGAACTTTACATGCGTGGCTAAAGGCATTCTTGTTGAAAACCATCACGGCAAGCATCGCTTTTCCCTTGGGAATACTGCAAGTCTGAACATCACAAGCAAAAACCTCATCACGAACAATTCCATACGCCCAGCGCAAATCTCCGCTTGAAAAATCATCCTGGCAATAGACGGCAAAACCGTTGTCGATATGGTCGATTGCAGCAACCGCATACCATTTCTGGTCCTTGATTTTTTGCTGCGAAATCCAATTTTTCAAAGGCTGCGAGCCATCCTGCGGAGTCACGACATAGCAAAAATCTAGCAGTTGCGGAGAAGCTTCCGGCTGCGGGTCAAAAACCTTCTTGTTCAAACCGTACGCACGTTGCAGCTGGCTTTTCGCATACTTTACGAAAGTATCCTTACAATGCATATTCAAATAGTTTATTGGACGGCTTCTGAAATATTCAAACCATTCACGACCACGACGGATGCAATGCTCCGGCGAAAAAAGCAGTTCCAGGGACGAAGGGTTTCCATTGTTGAAAAGTTGAATAAATTTGCCCACTTCCCAATAAACTTCGTTATTGCGTTCATCGGCAATCTGATCTATCGCGCCATATTCCAGCCGAAGATTCATAGGCAACACAAAAACTCCACGACAGTCCACATCGGACGTTTCAGTCGCAAGCCCGAAGGACTGGCTGCCAACAACGGCCTCCATGATAATCCAGTCAAGGTGTTCCCTACGCAATTCTTCGATTGTAATATTCATTTAGTCCCCGATATACAAATTTGTGATGCCGTCAACGATGATGGAATCTGCGCTTCCGATAATTTTTGCGTAGCTTTCCTTATTCACCGGTGAAATCACCAGGTGCATTCCCGTGCGGGATGGAATTCGCGCATAAATTTTTCCGCCACATGCGAGAACCGCTTTTTCGTAAAAAGCTGCAATTTCTTCAAGAGAGCATCCGCTATCATCCATGTCAACGTCAATCGTCCACTTGCGAGTTTCTCGCAATTCGCTACTGTATGTTCCCATGACAGACGCAAACAGCTTTGACGCAGAAACAACCTTAGGCAGCTTTTCAATGCGATTTTTGTCGCAGCCGTTCTTCAAAAATTTCCGCAAAGCCTGTTTCCGAATAATTTCCTGCTCCTCAAGTTTTATCTTGAGATAGGAATTCAACTCGTCCATATTCCGCTGGTTCAAGCGCAAGTAGCAACGTGCACCATAATGGTCACACAAGTCGATAATTTCCGGCATAAGCTTGTCAAAATGTTCCAGACTGTGAATGTGAAAATCCCGAATAAGATGCTCGCCAGACAAGCCCTTGTCCTTACCGCGTGCGATAACCTCGGCAAAATACACATCACCATCAAGTTCAAAGTGGAGCAGTTTCCGAATTATTTCAAAATTATTAATCGGCATAGTTGATGAAATCTAATTTTTTTAAAGGTTAAATTCAAGATGGGAAAAGAAAACTTTTTACAGGGGAACACAACGATGTTCAATGATTTTTTTGTAGAACAACTCAATCGCATCGGAAATGGGGATATCCAGCTCCTCTAAAATGGATTCGGCACGATCCCTTATTTCGGAGGAAACATACGCAAAAACAGAAGGAGGACTGGAAATCAACTGCAACGAAGCGTATTTCAAGACAAGAGTCCGTTTCAACCCATCCTTGAAAAAAATCACATCAACTCTGTCCGTTTGATTTTCTTCATATCCGTCAATCACAACTCCGTATCCAAACTTTGAATGTTTGACAATACATCCAGGAACGAACATAAAATAGGGTCCTTTTGATTCATTGGCATTCGATTTTCGCATTTTCAGATATCTTCGGCATTCATCAGATGACCTGTTTTGGTATGCCAACTGCGTTTGCCAATATGATGTTTGGTTCTCAGACAACTCAGGCCACTCAATCAATTTATTACTGTACTCCAACAAATGAAAAACTATTCGTAGCAACCCATTTCGGCCACTTGTAAAATGTCCATATTCACTTATTCTAAAAATCCTTTTTTCATTAAAATACTCAAGAGGCAATAACTTCACCACTTTGGAGAATCGGCAATTGACGCTAAAATGAATGTAGAACCCGTCTCCAGAAGTTTTCGGATGCAAAAAACGTCCAATTTCAACAGAAATATCATCGTTCAATGCAACAAGAATGTCTATCGAGCAAAACTTCTGCGGTAAAACAACAAACCTCTTTAGAATGTTCCTGCCAATTTTTTGCAAATCATCATAGGAAAAAGCATTTGCAAATTTCGTCCGTACAAATAGTCGCCCTTTAACATTTTGCGACATCCCCTTTGACAACAGATATAGCGATGGATACAGTTTTCGTCCCACTTCGGCGGTATTTTGCAAAAGAATATCTTTCACCATGCGGAGCCACTTTTTTCCGCGATTTTGCGGAAACGCAAATACAACTTTCTTCTTTTGAAAAATAAAATCATCCGCAAGAACTTCAGGCGAATCCTGCAAAAGCGCATTCAAATCGGAAAATGACACTTTTTTAGGCGAAAGAGCCGGCTTTTTGGAAAAAGAGCCTTCTCCAACATACACATCCGTCAAATCATTATACACTTCAGACATAAGGATTCCTCCTTTTTGTAAATATACATTTGCAAAATGTCATATTATGACAATTAGAAAAATTAAACCGGCAGGGGATTTACTTCACCATTTCAAGCAGTTGCTGCTTTGTCACGAAATTCAGCACGGAGAATGCGGTCAGCTTTTTCCCGAGTTCGTTGAGCGAGGAGCCTATGTGATAAACAGTCTCGTCCGCAATGATGAACCGGTCGTGGACATTCTGGATACTTTTGAGTTCTACAGTCGGAAACTGACGGTTGAGCCTTGCAGCCTCTTCTTTCAAGCGGCTTGTTACATGCGCGGAATAGACGACGCCTTTGACATTCGGGGCATGTTTTGCGATAAGCGCGAGCGCAATGTCGTCGGCATACGGGTCGATGATGACGATTTCTTCTTTTGCGGAACGCACCAGTTGCGCCGCAAATTCGTAGCCGCTCCACCAGGATTTCGCATTCAAGAGTCCCTCGCTCGGCGGAAGGTTCGCCTTCACGAAAAAGTCAACTTGCTTTTCGAGAGTCGCAAGTCGAGTCTTCGTTTCTACGCCCTGTGAATCAAGTTCGTCCAGGCGC
>JAZLIJ010000182.1:0-5049 GCA_045617325.1 Fibrobacter sp. | reverse complement strand
CCGCGTGAAGTTCCGGCTTGGAACCCGCTTCCAGACCGATGTTGAACTTCTTGCCGTGGCCCACCACTTCTTCAAGAACTGCGCGCTGCTGGTTCACCTTGATGGGGAAGATGCTGTAGTAGCTTCCTTGGAAACCGTATTCCTTGCGGGCGTTGTTGAAGCATTCGTTGATCTTTTCGATGCGGCTGTCCAGAATGTCCGGAAAACGCAGAAGCATCGGGGTGGAAACGTCACGGAGGGACAGCTCCTGAACCAGCTCGTGAAGGTCGATTTCAGGACCGTTTTCCTTGAGGGGGCAAACAGTTGCGTGGCCCTTGTCGTTGATGTCAAAATAGTTGACACCCCAGCCCTTGACATTGTACAAGTCGCGGGAGTCGTCGATACGCCATTTTTTCATTTTTTCCTAAAACCTCAGATGAATCTAGTCGAGTGAAAAAATAATTATGAGTTATGAATTACGAATTACAAGAGTATAATCGCGGCGAAGCCGCCTATCTAAATCTCATAATTCATAATTCGTACTTTATAATTGTGGACTAGTCCACCAATGTCGGGTTGAAGTCTTCCTGCCAGGGCAGGCCATACTTGTTCAGTGCGTCCATGTACGGATCCGGGTCGAACTCTTCCACGGTATGAACACCCGGGGTGGTCCACTTGCCGGTAAGCATCATGAGTGCGCCGCACATAGCGGGAACGCCGGTGGTGTAAGCGATAGCCTGGCTGCCCAGTTCCTTGTAGCATTCCTGATGGTCGCAAACGTTGAACAGGTAGTAAGTCTTGGGCGTGCCGTCCTTCACGCCCTTGGAGATACAGCCGATGTTGGTCTTACCGACGGTACGAGGACCAAGGCTTGCCGGGTCCGGAAGGAGAGCCTTCAGGAACTGGATAGGAACGATTTCCTGACCGTTGAACATGATGGGATCGGTGCGGAGCATGCCCACGTCTTCGAGACAGCGCATGTGGTCCAGATAGCTTTGGCCGAAGGTCATGAAGAAGCGGATGCGCTTCACGCCCGGAATGTTCTTTGCCAAGGATTCAATTTCTTCGTGGTGCAGGAGGTACATGTCCTTCTGGCCCACTTCCTTAAAGTTGTATTCGCGCTTGATGCTCATGGCCGGGATTTCAACCCAGTGGCCCTTGCCGTTTTCGTCGGTGTCCCAGTAGGAGCCCGGGGCGGACACTTCGCGGAGATTGATTTCGGGGTTGAAGTTGGTGGCGAACTTGTAACCGTGATCACCGCCGTTGCAGTCCAGAATATCGATTTCTTCGATGGTGTCGAACTGGTGCTTGAGAGCGTAGGCTGAATATGCCTGAGTTACACCCGGGTCAAAGCCAGAACCGAGAAGTGCGGTGAGGCCCTTTTCTTCAAACTTCTTGGCGTATGCCCACTGCCAGCTGTAATCGAAGTAGGCGCTGAAGCCAGCTTCCTTGCAGCGCTTGTCGTAAACCTTGCGCCATTCCGGATCGTCGATGTTTTCCGGTTCGTAGTTGGCGGTGTCCATGTAGTTCACGCCGCATTCGAGGCATGCGTCCATAATGGCAAGATCCTGGTACGGAAGAGCAATGTTCATGACCAGGTCCGGCTTGTACTCCTTGATGAGCTTCACCACGTTCTCGGCCTTGTCGGCGTCGACGGCTGCGGTGGTAATCACCGTCTTGGAGTTAGGACGAATCTGTTCGGCCAGCTTTTCGCAGTTTTCGCGATGACGGCTAGCGATGCAGATTTCAGAGAAAACTACGCTGACGGTGCAGCACTACTTGATAGCGACGGGGGCAACGGCGCCACAACCGATAATCAGAGCTCTTGCCATTTTTTTGATTTTCCTTTTTGAAAATTGTTAATCCGCGGGATGGCGATCCCGATGGAAAAATACGTAAGGATAAATATAGAAAGTAGGGGGAGAACGCAAGTAAAAGGAGGGTAAAGGTAAGGTGAAAAATGGTGTGTTTTACGAAGAGAAAACAAATTATGTATATTTTGGAAACCTCTCACCCTTGAGTGATGCGTGTTGCCAGGTAATGGCCAGTTTAGCTGTGACCCCATAGTTTATTATATGAACATCCTAAAATAAGGAAATAAACTATGGCAACTGCATTTCCCAAAGGGATCAGTGTGTGTTATAGTAAGATGATGTACCCCTTCTTGACCTTAGACGATAATTCTGAAATCGTTCATTCCGAAATGCTGAAGGATGGTCGCGTCAAGGTGTACATTGAAAAGCCTGATGAGAAGGACTGCTTCCATCATGCAACTTGTTACCTGCCCCAATACACATGGGAAGATATATCCGGTTTTTCTGATAGCGAAATAGATCGATACAAAAAAGTCATCGAATCTACAGCTCATCTGATCATGGAATTTTCTCAAAAGGGCGGGTTTGACAATACCAAAAATATTTAGAATCGGCTCCTATTGGGTTTACTTTTGGTCTAACGAAAACTTGCCACTTGAACCAATACATGTCCATGTATCGGAAGGCGCGCCTTCTCCCAATGCGACAAAAATTTGGATTACTCAGGCGAGAAAATGTTTGTTAGTTAATAACAATTCAGGCATTAATTCCCATGTGTTGCAGAATATTATGAGAATAATTGAGGCTCGTAGCGAAGACGTTATTGAGAAGTGGAAAGAACACTTTAATGAAATTTCGTTTTATTGCTAGTTTTTTAAGCCGATTTAGCAACGTGGTGCTTGGGGTGAGGCTTTTACGCATACAGAACTTTCTGGAAATCCACAAAGATTCTGTTTAGAGTTTTTGTGTCCACGTTCATTTCGTTGCAAGCGTCTTTTACGGTTCCGTATTGGAGCTTGACGAGTTCTGGCAACTGTTTAAGAGCGAGCGAATCTACGCCGTTTTCCACATATTGTTTCAAGACAAATTCTACGAAAGATATTTGCTTATCTGTCAGTTCCTGAATAATGCTGTCGTGCATCAACTGGACGCGGGCGGCGCGTTCCATTGGTGTGCTTTGGTATGCGATATATTCAAGGACGTCTAGCAAATCGCATTTTTCGTTGGCGGTAAGTGTTTGCACTTGGCGAAGGCGTTCTCTGCTGAAACCTCCGTCGGCGAGGCGTTGCAAAAGTTCTTCGCGAGTTTTCGGGTCGGACCATTTTGTGCGAAGGTCTTTTTCGTTTTTGAAAAAGCTTGGAATTTTACCGAAGAGAATTTTAATGAACTGCTCGATGGTAATGAGTTCGCCATCAAACATGAAGCGTTCTGTCCATTCGGTCGCCAGCTGGATTTTATGGCCTGGCGAAAGTTCAATAACCACCTTCTTCTTTTTTTGATCTTGTACTGGACAGGTACAAGGTAAGTTGCCGCAAACTTTACAGGGCTTGGGCTTTACGGGAGGCTTGTTGCCGCCTCCGCGTTTTCCGCATGTGCAGGGAAAATTGCCGCACTTTTCGCAAATCGGGTCGCCGTCCCAATCGGGGTCGGTAAAGTTCTTGCTGGCACCGACAAAGTCATAGACGGTAAAGAAGTACTTTCCATCAAACAGACGGGTGCCGCGTCCAATAATTTGCTTGAATTCAATGATGTTGTTGACCGGGCGCATCAAAACGATGTTGCGAACATTCTTTGCGTCAACGCCTGTAGAAAGTTTCTGCGACGTGGTGAGAATGGTGGGCAGCAATTTTTCGTTATCCTGGAACGCCCTGAGATCCTTTTCGCCCTTGTCGCCGTCGTCGCTGGTGACGCGCTTGCAGTAATCGACATTTGGCTTTTTGGAATTTTGATTGATTAGGTCTCGCAGAATGGCGGCGTGAGCCTGAGTGGCGCCAAATACGATTGTCTTTTCGTCGGGATCGATTTGATCCAGAAATTCCTTGACGCGGTGTTCGTCGCGGGCGCGGATCTCGATGTTCCCCTGATAGAAATCATTTTCGTTGTAAATGCGGTTGGGGTCCACTTCGCCACTTTCCACATCGTCGTCTTCGTCATAGGCGTATGTGTCGATGTTTGATTTAGAAATGCGGACGCGGTATGGAGTAAGGAAACCATCTTCGATGCCCTGCTTCAAGGAATATTCATAGACGGGCTTTCCGAAGTATTTATAAGTGTTGGCGTTTTCCTTTCGCTTTGGCGTGGCGGTAAGGCCTAGATGGTAGGCTTTCTGGAAATATTCAAGAATGCCTCGCCAGCGGCTTTCGTCATTGGCTACGCCGCGGTGACATTCGTCGATAATCACCAGGTCAAAAAAGTCTTCGGGATAGGCTTTGAACAAGGCTTTTCCCTTATGCTCTGTCATGAAGGTCTGGAAGATGCTGAAGTAGATACTACGGCTTGTGGAAACATCGCCTTTTGCCTTGCGAATATTTTCGGGAGTGATTCTGCACATGGCATCTTCGGGGAATTGCCCGAAATCGTTCAACGCCTGATTTGAAAGAATGTTTCTGTCGGAAAGAAACAGTATTCGAGGCTGGCGACTTGTGCCGCTAACATTCCAGCGGGCTTGTGTTAATTTCCAGCAGATTTGGAATGCGATATAGGTTTTGCCGGTACCTGTTGCAAGAGTCAAGAGAACGCGATCCTGCTTGCGGGAGAAGGCGTCCATTACGGCGTTGACAGCGTTTTCCTGATAGTAGCGGGGTGACTTGCCTCCGTCGCGATTGAACGGAACTGCATTCAGCTTGTCACGGAGAGGATTGTTGACGGGGAACCGTATTGCCCATAGTTCATCGGGAGATGGGAATGCATCGATAAGGCCTTCCTTGCCTGTTTTCATGTCGATGGCCCAGATCTTGTCCCCGTTGCAGGAATAGGTAAAGCGGATGCTCATGCGCTTGGCGTATTCCTTGGCCTGTGTCACGCCTTCGCTAACATCCACCTCGTCTTTTTTAGCTTCGACGATGGCGATTTTGATGCCCTTGTAAACCAGCAGATAGTCGATTTTCTTAGGATTGCGTTCGTGATTGGCGATGCGGCCCGGCGCAATTTCATAGGCAGACTGTTCCGTAAAGATTTCACTTTCCGGAATCACTTCCCAACCCGCTTCTTTCAGCTTCGGGTCAATCTTCTTTCGTCTGGTATCGGACTCGTTCAT